>JBQLZI010000078.1:0-9999 GCA_052168195.1 Phycisphaerales bacterium | reverse complement strand
GTACCTGCGGTCGTTCGTGCCCGCGCTGCTGACGGTCATCGCGATCAACTCGGGCCAGAACGTGACAACGGAGAACGGCGCGTCCGGTCTGCTGCTGCTGTGGGGCGGGCTGGGCATCCTCGGCGTGTTCACGCTCGTCGAATACCTGCGATTGGCGAGGCACTGACCGATGGGCTTGCTCGACCGGTACATCGCGAAGCAGTTCCTCGTGAACCTCGTCACGCTGCTCGTGCTGCTGATGACGCTGACGGTCGCGATCGACGTGCTCATCAACCTGAACCGGTTCGTGCGCGCGGCGTCGGAACTCGCGGGCGAGAAGGGCACGCTGCGGCACGCGGTGACGACGCTTGTGTGGATCGTGGACCTGTGGGGCCCGCGCCTCCTGCAACTGTTCACGTACATCGGCGGGCTGACGATGGTGATCGCGATGGGGTTCACGTGCGCGCAACTGGTGCGCCGGCGCGAACTGGTCGCGGTGCTGGCGAGCGGGGTGAGTCTGCAGCGGCTCGCGGCGCCGTTCTTCGTCGTGGCGATCGGCGTGACGGCGCTGCAGGCGGTGAATCAGGAACTGGTGATCCCGCGGATCGCGCACCTGCTGACGCGGAGCCCGAAGGACGCGATGGCGCGGGATCTTCGCCCGTTCGAGACGCCGCTGGTGAAGGACGGCTCGGGGCGGCTGTGGTACGCGCGGGTGTTCAACGCGGACACGAACACGATCGAGGGCGTGCACGTGTGGGAGCGTGACGACGCGGGGCGCGTGCAGGCGCGGGTCGTCGCGGAGGCGGCGCGGTGGGAAGGCGGCGCGTGGGTGTTCGAGAACGGGCGGCGCGTCGACGCGCGGGTCGCGACGAGCGCGGCGAGCAACGTCGGGCAACCGATCGAGCGGCTGGAGACGAGTCTGAACCCCGAGGTGCTCGTCGCGAAGCGGTTCGAGGGGTACGGGAACAACCTGTCGTCGAGGCAGATCGGGGCGATGTTCGAGGGCGCGCCGATGGACTCGGCGACGCGCGAACGCTTCGAGCGTGTGCGCTGGGGCCGCTACGCGACGCTGCTTGGCAACGTGCTGGCCCTGGTGCTGGTGCTGCCGTTCTTCCTGGTGCGCGAGCCCCGGGCGATGATGGGGCAGACGCTGAAAGCGGCGCCGATCGCGGGGCTGGCGCTGGGCGCGTCGGCGTTCGCGCCGGCGTTCGCGCTGCCCGGCGTGCCGCCGCAGATCGGCGTGTTCGCGGCGGCGCTGGTTCTGCTGCCGCTGGCGCTTGCGGCGGCGGTCAGCGTGCGCACCTGAGCGGTCACTGCATCTCGGATTCTGTTTCGGTCTCCGCGTCGGTCGAGTCGTCGGCCGGCGCGGGCGCGCCCGACGAGCCGCCGAGGGCCTTGCGTTCAAGAAGTTCCGACGTGGTGACGGGCGTGAAGTTGAGTTTGATGGCCTCGTTCGTCGCCGGACCGTCGTCGCGGAGCACGAGGACTTCCTGGTTGGGCAGGAGGACGAAAAGGTCCTTGTAGCGGAACATCTGCGAGGGCTGGCCGCCGGGGTCGAAGACGCCGAAGACGGCGATGCCTCCCGCATCGGTGAAGAGCACGGTGGGGACGGCTTCCTGCGCGGAGCCCTGGAACTGGCCGCCGGAGCGTCCGAAGCCCTCGCCCAGCGCCTGGAACCATTCGTCGAGGGAGTCGGGCATGCCGCGGTACTCGCCGAACTCGGCGCGCATGGCCTGGCCGAAGCGGAGGATCTCGTCGTCGGTGATGAGGCCGGCGCCGTCGACGGTCATCTCGGCGCGGAACGCGTCGACGTCTCCGTCGTACGCGGCCTCGACCATGCGGCTGAGGGGCGGGGTGATGTTGGTGGCCCAGAAGTTCAGGCCGCTGCCCGCGCCGACCGCGAGCGCCACCCAGCCGACCGTGACGAGCACGCCCAGGGCCATGCCGACGATGGCGGCGGGCATGCCGGTGAGCCGGCCGTTCGAGCGGGAGATGCTGACCATGCCCAGCAGTCCCAACAGGACGGCGAGGACGCCGAGCCCTGGGATGCAGCAGATCAGGGACGACACGAGCGAGAGGACCGCGGGGATAGACAGCCGCTGCTGCCCGTCGTAGCGGGAATCGCCGAAATCGTCTCGGTTGGACGGGTACGCCGCGTAGGGGTTTTCGCTCATGACTCCTCCAGCGTACCTCATTCGGAACCTGGAAGGCGAACTTGCAGGGTGAAACCCGGGGTTAGCCCGCGACGGAGCCGGGCCTCGCGTCGAGTTCGTCGAGGAGGAGGCCCATCTCGAGGTCGTCCCGCTCCGTGCCGTCGGCCTCGCGGACGAGGCGGCGGCGGTAGCCCACGCGCTCGAAGCCGAGGGACTCGTAGAGGGCGACGGCGCGGTGGTTGTCCTCGAAGACGTTGAGTTGGACGCGGTTCACGCCGACGGCCCGGGCCCAGTCGAGCAGCCCGAGCATGATCGCCCGACCCACGCCGCGACGCTGGGCCAGCGGGTGGACCTCGAGCGAGGTCTGCGCGACGTGGCGCACCTTGGCGGGCGTGAAGCGGCGGAGGTGCCCGACGCCCAGGATGGTCGGGTCGCCTTCACGGGCCGCGGCGGGCTCGACGACGAGCATGCAGCCCTCCTCGTGCGCACGCTTGCCCTCGATCCACGCCTTGAGGATCTTGCGCATAGCCTCGGCGGATTCGGGCATGTCGTGGATGTCGCGGACGACCCCGCGGCCGTCGATCACACAGGCGCGTTCGAGGTCGAGCACGCCCTGGGCGTCGTCGTAGGCGACACGGCGGAGCAGCGCGGGGGCGCCGTCCTTGAGCACGAGCGGTCTGGGCGCGGCGAACGGGTCCATCGAAGCGGAGACCTCGCTCAGTTCTCCTCGCCGCGTTCGAGAGCGTCGAGCCAGTGGGCGCGGAGGCGTTTCGTAAGTTCACCGACGGCGCCGCTGCCGATGGGCTTTGCCTCGATCTGCGTCATGGGCAGCACGCCCCAGGAGGAGTTGGTCAGGAAGGCCTCGTCGGCGTCGAGGGCGTCGGCGATCGCGAGCATCTGCACGCGTGTCTCGACGCCGTGCGCACGGGCCGCGTCGAAGACCGCGCTGCGGGTGACGCCAGGGAGCACGGGCGAGCGGATGGCGCCGCGCTCCGCCGGCTCCTCGCCGCGCGCGATGGGCGTGATCAGCATGCCGTTCTTGACGAGAAAGAGGTTGCTGACCGCGCCCCCGGCGAGGTGGTTGGAGATGGTGAGGAAGACGGCCTCGCCCGCGCCGCGCTGGGCGGCGAGCTGGAGTTCGCGGAGGCGCATCCAATAGTTGACGGTCTTGTGCCCGAGGGTGGGGTCGAGCGGGTTGAGCCGCGGATCGGCGATCGCGCCGATGACGCCGCGCTCGAACATTTCCTCCGGGTAGTTCGTCGCGGGCTGCGCGACGACCATGATGGTGGCCTGGGGCTCCCGTTCGCCCGACGCCGCGCCGGCGAGCAGGTTCATGTCGCCGCCGGTGACGGTGAGCCGCACGCGCGCGTCAGACAGGTCGGCGCGCTGCACGGTGCGCTTCACGACCTCGGCGAGGGGGTTCACGCGCAGATCGGAGGAGAGCCCGAGTTCGCGCGCCGACTGCTGGAGCCGCGCGAGGTGCCTCCAGAGGTGCAGCACCTTGCCGTTCTTCGCGTGCATGGTCTCGAAGAGCCCCACGGCGTGCTGGAGCCCCGCGTCGAACGCGGAGACCCTCGCCTGTTCGGGTTCGACGAAATCGCCGTTGAGCCAGACGGTGGTGGGCATGCGCGGTCCGGAGTCAGGGGAGGTTCAGCGGTTCACCGAGTTGGGGTCGCGGCCCTGCTCGATGTCGGTGAGTTTGGCGAGCCGCTTCGCGTGGCGCCCGCCCGAGAAGGGCGTCGACAGGCAGATCTCGACGATTTTCTCGATCAGGCGGATGCCCAGCAGGTCGCCGGACATGCAGATGACGTTCGCGTCGTTGTGCGAGCGCGACATCTGGGCGGTGATCTCGTCGTGGACGAGCGCGGCGCGCACCCCGGGGATCTTGTTCGCGCTGATGCACGTGCCGATTCCCGTGCCGCAGATCAGGATGCCCATCTCGGCCCGTTTCTCGGCAACGGCGTGCCCCACCGCCCAGGCGGCGTCGGTGTAGTCGCTGCTCTCTTTCGTGCACGGGCCCAGCACCTCGACCTCGTGCCCGCGGGCCTTCAGGTGCTCCACGAGGCGCTGCACCGCCTCGAACCCGCGATGGTCGCCTCCGATCGCGATCTTCATCGGTCGTCTCCCGCGTCCCGCGCCGCGTGCGCCGGGCCGGCCAATTCGTCGAGCCGGCGCGCGATCAGGTCGCGCAGCCGCTCGGCGGTCTGCGTGTACACGCTCTGGTCCATCCCGATCGGGTCCGGGATCGCCTCGCCCTCGGGATCGAGCAGTTCGATGCGATCCGCGAGATCCGGGACCAGCCCCCTCGCGGCCCGCAGATGGTCCGGGGTCATCACGAACACCCGGTCTGCCTGCTCGATGAGTTCACGCGTGAGCGGGCGGCTCTCGTGCCCATCGACCGGCACGCCGAGGTCGCGGAGCGCGCGCACGCCTTCGGGGGTTTGCGCCCCGCCGCGCATCGCGCTCGTCCCGGCCGACTCCGCGTGCACGGGCGGCTCGGTCGGGTCGTCGCCGAAGCGCTCCCGCGCCAGCGCGTTCGCGATGGCCGCAGCCATCGGGCTGCGGCAGGTGTTCCCCGAGCAAACAAACAGCAGCGTCCGCGCGAGGCGCTTGCGGATCAGCCGCTCGTCGACGGCGCCCTCGCGGACGACCGTCAGCCCGCCGTCGCGCGTCAGCCGCACCAGCGTCGAGGGCTTGCGCAGCGTCGTCGGCCCGTCGTCCACGAGCAGCGCGATCCGCGCCTGCGATGCTTCGTCGAACCCCAGCCGCGCGTCCGTGGGCGCGGGGACGCCCTTGGGTGAGGCGCCGGCGATCACGACCGGAACCCCCGCCGCCGCCAACGCCGCCCGCGCGAACGGGTGCCCGGGGATCCTGACCAGCGCGGCAGCCCCGTTGTCGATCACGCCCCCCGGCACGCCCAGAGCGGCACAGATCTGTGCCAGTTCGTCGGGGGTCGCCTCGATCATGAAGGTCACCGGCCCGGCCCCCAGCCGTTCAACAGCGCGGCGGTGCATCGCCGAGCGCAGGGGGACCGCCTCGCGCACCGCTTTCGACCCGGGCGCGTGCCAGGCGAGCGGCGCATCTTCCTTGAGGCCAGTCAGTTGGCGAATCGCCCCCACCACGCCCGCCGTGCGGGCGTCGCCCGCCAGCCCGTACACCGTCTCCGTGGGCAGCGCGACCAGCCGGCCGGAGCGGAGTTCCTCGCCGGCGCGGTCCGCGGCCTGCGCGCGGGCCGCCTCGTCGGCGCTGCGGATGTTCAGGGTGGTCATTCCCACGACGCGAGTGTAGCGCACGCCCCCACGCGCTCGCGCGCCGACCGTTGCAGACGCCGCCCCGCGTGGTAGAGTCGGACCCAAGCGTCGGGTGCCCGTTCCTGCCGTTCCCCCTCAAAGGTCCGTTCCGTGGAGTTTCTGAACTACAAGGCCACCCTCTCCGAACTGCGTCCCTCGGGCCTCGTGCCCGACCAGAGCAGCGAGGGTGACTCGATCGTCCGACTCACGTTCGCGCCCGGCAACGCCGGCGCGAAGTCCCCCGCGCCGCGCCGCGCCGCCGTCGGCTCCGCCGCCGCCCTCGAGCACTGCGGCCAGGTCGACGCGCGCCACGAGATCGCCGATCCCGCGGCGACGCTCCCCGACCTCGTGGAGAGTCTGCTCCACAAGCACAAAGCCAGCGAGGCGCTCTTCGTGCCCGTCGGGAAGTGGCGCGCCATCTGCGACGTGCTTGCGCTGGAACTCGCCAACGACCCGTCGTGGCAGGACGTCGACGCCGAGGCCGCGCTCCACCTCAACTCGCACGACCCCCTGCTGCTCACCCCGCGCGACTTCCACGTCGTTCCCACGATGCTCTCGGCGCTGCTCCGCGCCGCGCCCGACGACCCCAGCGGCGAGCACGACCTGACCATCGTCGCCGCCGGCGTGGGGATGCTCCTGGAGTTCCGGCCAGCCGGCGCGCTGGTGATGACCGCCGCGAACCCCTCGTTCGTCGCGGAACTCGACGAGATGGTGTAAGAGGCCCCATCCGCAGCCGGTCCATCCTCGAACCGTACCATCTGACGATGGCGCACCGGCTTTCTCCATCCCGATCCGGCTCCGGCGCTCGCGCGCGGCCCGGCTTCACCCTCATCGAACTGCTGGTGGTGGTGTCGATCATCGCGCTGCTGATCGGCATCCTCGTGCCCACGCTGGGCCGGGCCCGGGCCTCCGCCGTGCGCGTGAAGTGCCTCGCGAACCTCCGCGGCGTGGGGCAGGGCGTGGAGATCATGCGCTCCAACACCGAGCGTTTCCTGCTTCCTTACGCGCTGCCGCTCGACGATTCGTCGGTCTACGGGCAGGACCCCCGCCCGCCCGAAGAGGCCAATCCCGACGGCATCATGGCCACCTTCGCGCCGGGCTTCGACACCATGGAGGTCTTCCTCTGCCCCGCGGACCGGCAGATCCCCCGGGAACTGACCGACGCGGGGATCTCCCCCATCGGGCGCCACAGCAGTTACGAATACTGGGCGGGGACACTGATGGTCGCCCGCGAGGTGTTCCGCGACGACTTGCGCCCCAACGCCGCCGTCACGCTGTTCTACGAGAACAACCTGAATTACCCGGTGTTCGCGGATTCCGCGGCCCGGCACCCCGGGGGGCCCGAGTACGATCAGAACGCCCTGTACTTCGGCGATTGGCGGGCCGACTGGCTGCTGCTGAACCCGGCCGAGGAAACCTCACCGAGCGGGAACGCGCCATGACCGATCCCCACGAACACCACGCCGTCAGCACGGAGCGGACCAAGGGCTCGCTGCTCGAGGGTCTGGACGCGCCCGCGCAGGGCGCCGCCGCGCCGCGCGGCCCCTCGCTGCGCGACCGGCTGCGCGTCGACGTGCGCGACATCCCCGCGGCGTGCAGCGCCGCCGTCGAACGCAACAAGAAACTCGCGATCGCGCTGGGCGTGTCGTTCGGGCTGCTGGGCGCGGGGTCGGGCGGCGCGCTCGCGTGGGCGGCGTTCCGGCCCATCAACCCGCCCGACGCGCAGAACGACCCGCTGACGAACGTGCTGGGGTTCGCGCTGCTCGACGGGGATTTCCGCAAACTCCCGGTGCGCGAACGGCTGGACCTGGTGCTCGAACTCGCGCAGCGTCTGCAGTCGATGAGCGCGGGCGACAGCGTCCTCGTGGCCGCCTTCGCCGCGGGCATCGCGGGCGAGGCGCGGGCCCAGCTCGAAGAGAACATGCGCACGCTGGCGATCGACCTGATGGCCGACTACGCGAAGAACTACTCGCACGTCGACGACGCGCAGCGCGAGGCGTTCCTCGACGAGACCGTGCTGGAATGGTCGAAGATGCTCGAGCAACTGACCGGGCAGGAGAGCGACGCGACCGACGAGGAGCGGCTCGCCGACATGCGCGATCAGGCCGAGCGCGACGCCGCCGCGGGACGCCGCTCCGACGGCCCGCTCACCGAAGACAACGTCGCGACGTTCTTCGAGTCGATGCAGGCGGACGTCAACGGCGACGCGAACCCCACCCAGCGCGCCCAGACGGCACGGTTCGTCCGCGACGTCACCCGCCACCTCCGGGGGCGAGACATCGCGACCAACCGCCCCAAGCCCCGCTGACCCGGGCCGGATGCGCCTTCTCCCATCTTGACCGTTCCCGTACAATCTGGGTTCGGCGCTCGGGTTGAGCGCCCACTCGGACACGGGAGAACGCGCATGGGCTACACCACGAAAGACATCCGCAACATCGCCCTCGCCGGGCACGCCTTCGTCGGCAAGACGACCCTCGTCGAGCAACTCCTGCATCACAAGGGCCTGACCGGGCGCGTGGGCGACGTGAACGAGGGCACCACGGTCTGCGACTTCGAGGACGAAGAGAAGCACCACAAGCACTCGCTCTCCCCCGCCGTCGTGCACTTCGAGCACGAGGGCCGCCAGATCAACCTCATCGACACGCCGGGATACCCGGACTTCGCTGGCGTCGCGATCTCGTGCTTCCCCGCCGTCGAAACGGTCGCGATCGTCATCGACGCGCACGCGGGCATCCAGATGAACACGCGGCGCATGTTCCGCGTCGCGAAGGAGCGCAAACTCCCCACGATGCTGATCGTCAACAAGATCGATCAGCCGGGCGTGAACCTCCAGGAACTGCGCGAGCACATCGTCGAGGCGTTCGGCAACGAGTGCGTGGCCGTCAACAAGCCGTGCAAGAACGGCGCGGACGTCGTTGACCTGCTCGAGACCAAGACCGGAGAGACCGACCTGGGCACCGTCGAGGAATCGCGCACGCGCCTGCTCGACCAGATCGTCGAGGTCGACGACAAGGTCGCCGAGAAATACCTCGAAGACCCCGACTCGATCACCGAGGACGAACTCCACGACGCGCTCATCAAGGCGCTGCGCGAGGCCCACCTCGTGCCCATCGTCTACTGCTCCGCGAAGAGCGGCGTGGGCGTCGACGACCTGCTGCACATCTTCGCCAACGTGTGCCCGAGCCCGCTCGAGGGCAACCCGCGCCCGTTCCTGCT
Source organism: Phycisphaerales bacterium (assembly GCA_052168195.1). Classification (GTDB taxonomy): domain Bacteria; phylum Planctomycetota; class Phycisphaerae; order Phycisphaerales; family UBA1924; genus JAHBXC01. The sequence goes on along the minus strand of JBQLZI010000078.1, from coordinate 1,361 downwards.
CACGAAGGACGACGACAGCGAGGAGGCGTTCGCCGCGACGCACAACCCCGAGGGCCATGTCATCGCGCACACCTTCCGCATCGCCGCCGACCCGTTCGTCGGGAAGGTCGCGTACTTCCGCGTGCACCAGGGCGCCATCAAGCACGGCGATCAACTGCTCGTCGATCGCTCGACCAAGAAGGTCCGCCTAGCGCACATCCACCGGCCCTTCGGCAAGGACCTCAAGGAGATCGACCGCGCGATTCCCGGCGACATCGCCTGCGTGACGAAGATCGACGAGATCCACTTCGACAGCGTGCTCCACGACCACCCCGAGGAAGCCGGGCTGCACTTGAAGCCCCTCGACCTGCCCAGGCCGATGCAGGGGCTCGCGATCGTCGCGCACTCGCGCAGCGACGAGTCGAAGATCGGCGCGGCGCTCAGCAAACTCATGGAGAGCGACCCGACGTTCATCGTCGAGCGCGTCGAAGCGACCGGCGAGACCGTCGCGCGCGGCATGGGCGAACTGCACCTGCGCATCATGTTCGAGAAACTCAAGAACCGCTTCGGCGTCGAGGTCGACACCCACACGCCCAAGGTCGCCTACAAGGAAACCATCCTCGGCAAGGCAGAAGGCCACCACCGGCACAAGAAACAGACCGGCGGCGCCGGCCAGTTCGGCGAGGTCTTCCTCCGCGTCGAGCCCATCCAGGGGACCGACGGCGACTTCGAGTTCGTCGACGACACCTTCGGCGGGTCGGTGCCCAGGCAGTTCCTCCCCGCGATCGAGAAGGGCGTGCGCTCCGTGCTCGCGAGCGGCGCCTTCGCGGGCTACCCCCTCACACGCGTGCGCGTCAGCGTGTACGACGGCAAGTACCACCCCGTCGACAGCAAGGAAGTCGCGTTCGTCACCGCGGGCAAGCGCGCGTTCATCGACGCGGTGAACAAGGCCAAGCCCGCGCTGCTCGAGCCGTTCGTCGACCTCGAAGTCAGCGTGCCCGCCGACAAGATGGGCGACATCACCAGCGACCTGATCGGCAAGCGCGGACGCGTGCTCACGACGGACATGGCGCCGGGCGACATGTGCCTGATCAAGGCGACGGCGCCGCTGTCGGAACTCGACAACTACGCGGGCCGGCTCAAGAGCATGACGGGCGGCGTGGGATCGTTCGTGATGGAGTACAGCCACGACGAGGTCGCGCCGCCGCAGGTCCAGCAGCACGTCGCCGCGCAGTTCAAGGGGCACGGCGAGGAGGACTGAGCGAAGAAGAACAATCGCTCTTCCCTTTCTGCTCCCTCCCTTGTCGAAGACGGGGGAGGGCCGGGGAGGGGGATCAACGTAGCACACGCACGCCGAAGAATTGACCCCCTCCCTGACCTCC
>JBQLZI010000077.1:0-10112 GCA_052168195.1 Phycisphaerales bacterium | reverse complement strand
CCCGCGGATCGCGGCTGGTTCAGCGGCGACGACGCGCCGCGCTGGATCGACGCGCTGCGCGCGGCAGACGCGCGGCGACGCCAGCCCGCCTGAGATCACGCGTACCCGAGTCGGTCGAGGTCGTCCTCGTCGAGCCCGAAGTGGTGCCCGATCTCGTGGAGCAGCGTGACCCAGATCTCCTCGAACACTTTCTGATCGGCTTCCGGCTGCGCCCATCCGCCGGCGAGTTTGACGATCCCCGCGCGGAAGAGGCGGATTTCCTCGGGCAGATCGTGCCCGTGCTCGACGGAGCGCTCGGTGATGGCGGTGCCCGTGTGCAGGCCGCAGAGTTCGGTCGGGTCCGTGATTTCCAGTTCGCGAAGGATGTGCTCGGGGGGGCAATCCTCGACGATCACCGGCGCTTCCTCGAGCAGGTCGCGGACGTTGTCGGGCAGTTGGTCGATGGCTTCCTCGATCAGCGCGTCGAAGCGGTCGCGTTCGGCTTCGGTCACCAGTTCGCCGTGACGCCGCGGATTCGGCTGGTGGCGCCTGGGCATCAGCGCGCGCCCTCGTTCTGCGGCGTGAGGTCGACGGCGCCGACGAGGTCGCCGATCGATCCATGTCCTTGCCTGGCGATCCACTTCTCGAGGCCGCGCGCGACGTTGCGCGGCGCGCGCGGGTCGGCGAAGAGCGCCGTGCCCATCTCGACGGCGCTTGCGCCCGCCAGAATGAATTCCGCCGCATCCTCCCAGCGCAGCACACCGCCCGCGCCGACGATGGGCACGCCGGCGTCCTTCGCAACCGCGCGGTAGATGAGGTGCACGAGCCGGACCGCGATCGGATGGATGGCCGGCCCTGAGAGCCCCCCCGTCGTCGCCGCGAGCCGGGGTTTGCGCGTCTCCACGTCGATCGCCATGGCGGGCATGGTGTTGCAGATCGTGAGCCCGTCGGCGCCCGCCTCGACGCTCGCGCGGGCGGTCGCGACGATGTCCGGCGCGTCGGGCGCGAGTTTGACGAGCATTTTCGTGCTCGCGAGCACAGGGCGCACGGCGGCGACGAGTTCCTTCAACTTCGCGGCGTCATGGCCGAAGACCGTCCCGCCGTGCACGTTCGGGCAGGAGACGTTCAGTTCGACGATCGGGAAGCCCGGCGCGTCGTCGAACATCGCGGCGACGGCGACGTAGTCCTCGATCGAGAACCCCGCGACCGAGCCGACCGCGACGCAGGGCAGCGACGGCGCGCGTGGGGCGATGTGCTCGCCGTAGTGCTCGACGCCGACGTTGGCGAGCCCGATGGCGTTGAGCATGCCCGCGCGCGAGTCGAGGATCCGCCACGTCCTGTTGCCGGGCCTGGGCCGCGCCGTGATGGATTTCGTCACCACGCCGCCGACGGTGGACAGATCGACCGGGCCGTCGAGTTCGTCGAGGTATCCCGCAGTGCCCGCTGCGAGGAGGATCGGGTTGCGCATCGGCACGCCGAGCAAGTCGGTCGCCAGCGGTCCGGAGTGCGGTGGGGTCGTCGCGTCCTGCGCCATCGACGGGAAGGGTATCGCGCCCGGTGCGGACGTACCATTCGCAACCGCGGCGACCGCCGCCCGAACAATTAGGGACGCCAGCCCCAGCCACGGAGCCGCCCATGCCCAGCACGCTCGCCCGAACTTTCGCCCCCTTCGTCGCCGTCGCGATGGCCGTCGCCTCCGCCCCGCTCGCGCTGGCGCAGAACACTATCGCCTGGTTCGAGATGAAGGGCGCGGTCACCGACCGGGCGCCGGAACTCGCGTCGCTCTTCGGCGGGGGAGACGGGATGACGCTCCGCGGTGTGGTCTCGGCGATCGAGCGCGCGGGCGAAGACGGCGACGTGGCCGCGATCGTGGTGCGCATCAGCGACCTGAACGCCAACCTGGCGCAGATCCACGAGATCGGGCGGGCGATCGGCGACGCCCGCGAGAACGGCAAGACGGTGCACGCCTTCACGGAGATCTACGGCCCTGCGGAACTGATGCTGGCGTCGTTCTGCGACGACGTCATCGTGCAGAAGGGCGGCGCGGTGATGTTCCCTGGGCTGTACATGGAGGAGATGTTCCTCGCCGACACGCTCGCGTGGGTGGGGGCGAAGGCGGACTTCGTGCAGGTCGGCGACTACAAGGGCGCCAGCGAGCAGTTCGCGAACAGCCAGCCCAGCAAAGCGTGGGACCAGAACATCTCGCGGCTCCTCGATTCGATGTGGGCGGCGATGCAGGCGCGCCTCATGGAAGGCCGCAACCTGTCCGAGGCGCAACTTAACGCGGCGCTCGAGGAGGCCTGGCTGGGCGATCCGCAGAGCGCGATCCGGGCTGGGCTGATCGACGCGGAGGTCGACCGGCTCGATCTCGACGCGCGGCTCAAGTCGATGCACGGCGACGAGATCACGTACCGCGTCACCGAGTTCGAGCAGGAGGGCGGCATGAGCGTGAACGCCGCCAATCCGTTCGCGATCTTCGAGATGCTCAGCGCCAAGCCGAAGACCACGGCCAGCCGCGAGACGATCGCCGTGCTCCACATCGACGCGCAGATCGTGGACGGCGAGAGCGCGCCGGCGTCTTTCATGGGCGGGGCGAGCGTCGGGTCGACAACGATCCGCAAGGCACTGAAGCAGATCGAGGACGACGACCTCATCAAGGGCCTCGTGGTCCGCGTGCATTCGCCGGGCGGCAGCGCGATCGCCAGCGAGTCGATGTGGATCGGGCTGCGCCGCGTCGCGGAGAAGAAGCCCGTGTGGGTGAGCGTGGGCGACATGGCCGCCAGCGGCGGGTACTACTGCGCCGTCGGCGGCGACAAGATCTACGTCGAGCCGACGAGCATCGTCGGGTCGATTGGCGTCGTCGGCGGGAAGATCGTGCTCGGCGGGACGTACGAGAAGGCCCACATCAACATCGTGCCGCGCGGGCGCGGGCCGCTGGCCGACATGATGTCGACCGTGCAGCCCTGGAGCGAGCGGCATCGCGACCTGGTGCGCCGCTCGATGGTGCAGATTTACGACCAGTTCGTTGATCGCGTGCAGCGCGGGCGCGAGGGGATCGACATCGCCAAGACCGCGGAAGGACGCCTCTTCGTCGGGAAGGACGCGATCGAACTCAAGATGGCCGACGAACTCGGCGGCCTGACGGACGCGATCGAGGACATGGCCGGGGAGTTGTCGCTCCGGGACGGGCGCTACGACGTGATGGACTTCCCGCGGCCGCGCTCGTTCGAGGAGGTGCTCGGCGATCTGTTCGGGCAGTTCGGCGTCAGCGCGAACGCGGACCACGCGGGTCTTTCCGCGGCGGCGGCGATGGCCAAGGAAGTGCTCGGCGAGAACGCGTGGACGCAACTCCGCGAATCGCTCGGCGCGTTCATGCAGCTGCGCGACGAGCCGGTGATCCTCGTCAGCCCGCGCGTTCTGCTGTTCCGCTGACGCGGGCGCCGGATTTCCTGCCGAAGAACGCCGCCCAGTTGCGGTAGGCGAAGCCCTCGATATCGCGCGGCGACCAGCCGCGGTCGCGGAGCGCGTCGAGGATCCTGTGCGCGTCGGCGGGGCGGGCGATGCCTTCGGGGAGGTCATTCGCGGAGAGCCCGCCGTCCATGTCTGATCCGAGGCCGACGCCGTCGCGCCGGTCCATGAGTTCGCACATGCGCTCGACATGCGCGACGACGTCGTCGATGGTCGCGCGGCCTTTGTCTTTGGGGCGCAGGAAGACGCCGAAGAGGTTGATGCCGATCACGCCGCCCCGGCGGCCGATCTCGATGATCGTGTCGTCGCTGAGGTGGCGCTCGTTCTTCCCGCTCGGGTCGGTGATCGCGCGGCAGTTGCTGTGCGAAGCGATGACCACCGAGTCGGTGCGTTCGAGCAGTTCGTCGGCTGCACGCTGCGAGAGATGCGAGAGGTCGTGCGTGACGCCCATCGCGTCGATCGCGTCGATCATGTCGCGGCCGAGGTCGGTGAGCCCGAGTTCGGGATTGAGGTTCCCTCCCGAGTAGCGCGACGGCCGCGCCCAGGTGAGGCCGACGGCGACGACGCCTCGCTCGACCCACCAGCCGAGTTCGTCGGGATCGCGGATGGGGTCGGCGTTCTCGACAAGCACGCCGAGTGTGATCGGGCCGGGGTCCTTGGCGCGCTGGTAGGTGCGCGCGAGCCGCGCGACGGGATCATCTGGGAGGGATTCGGCAACGCCCATGCCGGCGCGGACCGTGCCGAGGTGAGGGTCGACGCGGAGGGCTTTGCGAAGATCGAGCCGTGCGCGGCCTTCGTCGGCCCACGTCAGGTAGACCTCGAGCTGCGCCCGACCCTTGCGGTGCGCTGCCTCGGCGTCGCCCATCGGGTACGCGACGGCGTCGTCGCTCGTTTCGCCCTCGGGGACCGCTTCGGTGAAGATCGTGGCGAGTGCACAGGCGACGTTGCCTTCACGCAGGGAAGGCAGCGTGACGGCCGCGGGCTGCCACGGCCCGCCGCTGGACGCGGGGTCGGCGTGCATGTCGCGCCCGTTGACGGCGAGGCAGGCGAGATCGAGGTGCGCGTCGAAGAGAGGGAGCATGTCGAGAGTGTAGAGAATGGACCAACTCCGGGTGCCACGGATGCTTGTCCAGCCGTGCTCCTTCTACTCCATCGTCTACAACCGTTGCCGCTCGATGTTCGGCGCCCAAGTTGCGATCGCGGCGGTGGGTTCGAGCCATTGCCGAGCGGACGACCACTCGTACTCACTTGGGAGATGGCAGAGTCCACGCTTCACCGTGTTGTTGTGGATGTAGTCGAACGACGCAAACACTGCGTCGGTCGAGGTCAGATTTCGGTCGTAACCGCCGCCCGGGAGCCAGAATCGAAAGACGGCCCTGTCTCGTCGTATCACAGTGAGTTCGTCGAGCAATGGCGTATTGGCTTGGGCTTGCAGAAACTGCTTGATACCGTACGAACTCTGTCGCTTGATGTCCGAAAGGAGTCGTTTCGGATCAGGAGCTTTGATCCGCGGTCGCGGCACGAGCAAGAGATGCACATGCTCGGGCATGACGACAAACGCGAGCAGTGAGAAGTCGCTCCGCTGGATCGCTATCGCAATTGCTCGAAGAGTGATGCGGGCGTATTCGGGATCAGCGAGGAGCGGTCGCCGGCCACTGGTCGAGAATGTGAGTTCCCTCGCCTGCCCCGGCAGATTGAATCGGCGAAGCCGCTTGCGGTGCTCGGTCTAAGTCACAAAGTGAGTTTGTGCATGTTCAGGATCGCGTGCAAGTCGTGAGGAGGGGGGTAGGAGCAGGAGCACCGCCGGGCGAGCCGGCGGTGGCACCAGAACCATCTCAACCACCCGTAGCTGGCTCAGAATCTTCGGCACCGTGTTCGACAGTGGGCACGCCGTACTCGGTCTGCAATCGCATGAGTGCCGTCGATCGCGACGCTTCGCCACGGAAAGGTCTGGGGTATGGGACATCTTCAATTTCCGCAAGTACGGCTGAATCCGGAAACTTCACATGCTTGCAATTCGGATCATGCCACCAAGTGAGCCGTGACCGAATATGGAGAAACGACTCATTCGCAAAGATGATGGCGGCGCAGTCGTGCTTAGCCCGATTTTGATTTTCTCTGAGACCTAATGCTCGATCAGCTTTGCCTTGAGCATCAAACTCTTTCCAAAGTAGGACTCGTATTACACGCTGGCTGATCTGATGGCTGCGAAGGGAGCGACTTCTACACAACTGCAGCCAGTATGCCGGAGGTTTGCAGCGATGATCGTCGCCTTCGCCAACCCGCCACGATTCGTTGTATAAGCATGCCTTCCATCCGTCGCGAAAGCCCTCTTCGCGACTTCCGATCACCGCGACATCCGTGTTGTCGATTGCCAACACTAAGCGGCAGTCAGACGGGTCGTCCGATCGTCGTGCATCCCGCGAAGACGGCGGCATGTACACGCCGGAAATCTTTTGGTCGATTAACCCAGCCAGGAGCTCAGAGATGGAACTCACAGGTTGCCGCGGCGTTCCTGCTCGAGTTCGAGGGCCTCGAAGAGGGCCTTGAAGTTGCCCTTGCCGAACGACTGGCTGCCGCGGCGGGAGATGATCTCGAAGAACAGCGTCGGGCGGTCCTGCAGGGGCTTGGTGAACAACTGGAGCAGGTAGCCCTCGTCGTCGGCGTCCACGAGGATGCCCAGGTCCTTGATGCGCTCGTGGTCTTCGCGGACGGCCTCGTGGCCGTTCTCGGTCAGCACCTTGTTCACGCGGTTCCAGACGAGTTCGTAGTAGGTGTCGGGCAGCGAGAGGAAGTCGACGCCGCGGCGGCGCAGTTCGGCGACGGACTTGAGTTCGTCGTCGGTGCGCAGGGCGAGGTGCTGCACGCCGGGGGTCATGTCGTGCCATTCCAGGTATTCCTGGATCTGGCTCTTCTTCTTGCCCTCGGCGGGCTCGTTGATGGGCAGTTTGATGAGGTGGTTGCCCGAGGCCATGACCTTCGACATGAGCGCCGAGTACTCGGTGGAGATGTCGGCGTCGTCGAAGTGCTTGAACATCGAGAACTCGAGCACGTCCTCGTACCACTTGACCCAATGGTTCATCTTGCCTTCCTCGACGTTGCCGACGAGGTGATCGACGAACATGAGGCCGCAGGGGTGCTTCTTGTTGTACTCGTTGACCGGATGGTCGTTGGAGATGTCCTTGAACCTGGGCGCGAACCGGGCGCCCATCTTGATGCGGTCGAGCGCGTAGGCGCCGGTGCGCGAGACGAAGGAGTGGATGGCGCGGCCGTAAGTCTTGACGCCCGCCATGGTGATGGCGCCCTGCTCGTCGGAGACGGTGACGGGCTCGTAGGCGGACTCGCCGCCGTTCTTGAGGGCGCGCTCGTAGGCGGCGGTGGCGTCGGCGACGGTGAAGGCGACGTCCTTGACGCCGTCGCCGTAGCGGTGGACTTCCTGCTGGGCGGGGTGATCGGGGGTCAGGCCGGTGGTGAGGAGGAAGCGGATGTTGCCCTGGCTGAGCAGGTAGGAGGCCTCGGCGCGCGAGCCGGTGGTGAGGTCGGAGACCTGCTGGATCTGGAAGCCGAAGAGGTTGGCGTAGAAGAACGCGGCCTGCTTGGCGTTGCCGACGTAGAAGCGCACGTGGTCGACGTCGATGAGGTTGAGCGGGTCCGTCGCGTCGAGCGAGGAGGGCTTGGTCATCGGGCGGTGGGTTGGGGCGGTCGTCATCGCTTCGTCTCCGACTCGACGTGGGGGGATTGCTGGAAAGAGCATGATACGACCCGAAATCGGTCCGGGATCGTCGGAAACGGCCTGTACGAGGTGTAGCCGTGGGCTATGGCGAGGCGGTGAGCGTGTGCTATCCTCGCGGCCATGCGAGCGAGCGAACCAGCCAGGGAGGGCGGGGCGTCGGCGGGCACGCCGGCGATCTGCGTGCTCGCGAGCGGCTCGCGCGGGAACTGCACGGCGGTGCGGCTCGAGGGCGGACGGGTGATCCTGCTCGACGCGGGGCTTTCGCCCAGGCGCACGGCCGGGCTGCTCCGCGAGGTCGGGCTGTCGCTGGCGCGGGTGACCGACATTGTGTTCACGCACCTTGATCACGATCATTGCCACCCCGGATGGGCGGCGACCGCAAAGGGCGGGGGGGCGCCGAACGCGCTCGTGCACGTCCATCGTGCGCACAGGGGCCGTGCCGAGCGGATGGGGCTGCTGCACCGGCGTTCGCGGGTGTTCGAGGGGGCGGTCCGGCTCATCGAGCACGCCGACGGTTGGCACGAGCGTGTGCGCATCGACGCGGCGCTGGCGTCGCACGATTCCCTGGGCGTGGCAGCCTTCCGGGTGTGTTTCACGTGGAACACAGGCGAGTCGTCGCTGGCCTTCGCGACCGACCTTGGCCACGTGCCCGGCGCGATCGTCGAACACCTGCGGGGCGTGGATGCGCTCGCGATCGAGTCGAACTACTGCCCGGACCTGCAGGTCGCGAGCGATCGGCCGGACTTCCTGAAACGCCGGATCATGGGCGGCAGCGGGCATCTTTCGAACCAGGAGTGCGCGGCGGCCGTGCGCCGGATCGCGCCGGCCAGCGGCGGCCCGGTGGTCTTGCTGCACCTCTCCGAGGAATGCAACACCCCCGAGCGTGCTTCCGCGGGGCTCGCGGGCTCGCCGTGGAAGGTGATCCCGAGCAGCCAGCGGACCCCGACGGGCTGGATTCCCGTCGAACGGATGCGTCCTGCTCCGGTCCCGGCCCCCGCGCCGACAAGCATCGAGGTCGAGCCGATCCCGGCCACCCTCTGGGCGTGACCGCCCGCCTCCCAGGGATTTGCGCCGTTCTCGGACCTTGGGTCCGGGCGATTTCTGCAACCCGAACCCGCGGTGTCGAGTACACTCTTGCACATGACCCGCACCGAAGAACGGCGGTTGATCGAACGGGCCACCGCGGGCGACAAAGCCGCGGCGGAGGCCCTCGTCCGTGCGCATCAGCCCTCGCTGTACGCGTACATGCTCCGCATGTCGGGCAGGCCCGACATCGCCGAGGACATCACCCAGGACGCCTTCGTCCGGGTGTTCATGCACCTCGACCGTTTCGAGCCGACATACCGCTTCAGCACCTGGCTGTTCACGATCGCGAAGCGGCTGTACGTGAACGCGATGCAGAAGCACAAGCCGGTCTACGACTCCGACGCCGTCCACGGCTGGGGCCCCACGCCGGGTTCTGGCAAATCGTCGAAGTCGGGATTCGATCCCGACGACAGCGTGTACGGCCAGCCGTTCTCGCCCGCGACCCGCGCGGAGGACCGCCGCAGCCGTCGCGACGCCCTCGCCGAGGCGCTCTCCGGGCTGACCGACGAGCAGCGCGAGATCCTGATCCTCTTCCACCAGCACGACTGGCCGATCTCCGTGATCGCGCAGCACATGAACATGCCCGAGGGCACCATCAAGAGCCACCTGCACCGCTCACGCAAGCGGATGCGTCAGGCCCTCGAAGAGCACAGCCCGAAGGTCGCGAGCGAGTTTTCCGGAAGGGGGCGCCCGTGAGCAGCCCCAACCGTGAGAACCCCATCGAGAACCCCGCCAAGGGCGCGCGCATCAACGACGCGCGGCTCGACGCCCTCCTCGATGCGTTCTTCGACAAGGAACTTTCCCCCGAAGACTCCGGCGACCTGTTCAAGGGCCTCCGCGCCGACAAGGCCAAGGCCCGCGAGTTCGCCGACACCCGGCGCTTCGTCGAGGAACTCCGCCGACCCGTCGCCGCCCCCGACCAGACCCGCGGCATCCTCGACGCCGTCCACGCGAAGCGTCCCTGGCTCCGCGACCGCGACGTCTGGGGCGTCCGCATCGGCCGGCTCGGCCTCGTCGCCGCGCTCCTCATGGTGCTCGGAGGCGTGCTGCTCCAGCGCAACGCCACGCCCGACGCGCCCGTCTGGAACACCGGCCCCGCGCCGCTCACCGATCTCGTCCGCTCCAGCGGCGAGGCGACCCAGCGCACCCGCGACTCCGCGACCGCGGCCCTCGCCACGTTCCGCGCCGATTCGCAGGCGATGTTCACCGCCGCCCAGCCGAGTCTCGTCGCCTACTCGCCCGCGAAGCCCGAGATCCCCAGCGTTCCCGAACTCGCGACCCGCCTCAGCGTCTCGTGCAAGCCCGGCGAAGAGGGCGAGCCCCGCCACGCCGTCTTCCGGTTCGTCGGCGCCGCCGGCGACGACCGCGAGATCATCATCCGCGCCATCGGACCGGGCGACACGTACGAGTACGCCTCCACCGTCGTGACCTTCCGGCCCCGCTGAACCCCATGTCTACGCTGCGCGCCGTCACGACAATCCTCGCGATGGCCATGCTCGGCCACACGGCGTTCGCGCACGAGCCGCCTTCCAAGAACGCGATGCACGAGGGACGCGCCGCCGCACCCTCCGACGCGCTGCGCGCGATCCCCGATGACGCCGACGTCGTCGTCGCGTGCCGCAACCTCGCGGAGTTCCGCTCCACCAGCGCCGGCGCGTTCGTGCTCGATCTTTTCGCGACCGAGGCGTTCGCATCGGTGCGCGAAGGGTGGACCGACCTCGCGAGGACCGTGGAGCTTTCGCCCGCCGAAGCGTTCGACGCCATTCTCGGTGAGCGGGTGGTCATCGCCGCCCGCCGCGGCGACGAGGCGCTGCCCGACTGGACCGTTCAGGCCGCCGTTTCGGGC
>JBQLZI010000076.1:0-10146 GCA_052168195.1 Phycisphaerales bacterium | reverse complement strand
CAGCGCGCCGCGCCCGCGGCGCGGTGCGCCCGACCAACCCACACGCCCTTCCCGGTGCGCGCCAGCCGCGCCGCGCACACGCGACCCCAGAGCAGCACCGCCGCGGCGAGCGCGCCCTGCGCGCCAAGGGTCAACGCCGCGACCGTCACCGGCGCCGACCGCCCGCCGAGAACGGAGTCACCCAGCGCATCGGCCGCGTACATCGACGCGAACAGCGCGATCAGCAGCAGGTGCAGCATCCGTGCGGCGTTCTCCTCAGGGCCTGCGCACTTCGCCCAGGTCGATCACCACCCCGTCGGGCTGGTAGTAATCCGCGTTGAGCGAATCGGACCCCAGCGACGTCAGCACGATGCACGAGCGCCCCAGCGTGCGCGCGTACGCCTCGTCGCCCTCGCCCGGCCCCGCGTAATCGCGCATCGAGACGCGGCTCGCGTGAAAGTGGTAATGGAACAGCGCATCAGCGCCGTCGCGCATCAACTCGGGCGACGCGACGAACCGGTTGTCCCCGATCCGCTGCGCCGGCCGAGGCGGGTACGGGATCGCCGCGAACCCCGTGCCCTCGGCGTCCAGCACGCCGCCGTACTCCGTCGACGTGTCGCGACGGTCGGCCTCGACCTGCTCGAACAACGCCGCGCGAACCGACTCGTCCGCGATCGCCTCGTCGGCGATCAAAATAAGCAGCGCGTCGCCCCACGAGAGCGCGTCGGCGTTGCGCACGAACCGCTCCTCCGGCGCCTGCCCCTCCGCGTACCCCGAGTACCGCTGGAACACGCGCCGAGTGCCCAGCCGCGTGCGCAGTTCATCCAGCAGATACTCCCGCGACGCCGTCACCCACGCGGGGCGGTGCTCCGCCGCCCAGCGCACGCCCGCCGCGTGGCGGAGTTCGAACCGGTCGAGTTGCGCCGGATCGAGCCGCGCGATCGCCGCCCTGCAGTCTTCCCAGAACGCGTCGTGATCACGCATCTCCGCGAGCCATTCGAGTTGCTCCGCGGTCTGGGGAACGGCCTTGAGATCCTGCGCCGACGCGGTGAGCGCCTCGATCAGCGGGTCGTCGTCGCGCGGTGCGAGCGTCGCGATCATCGCGCGGGTCTGCGTCAGACTCGGATCGATCCGCGTCAGCAGGCCCCACGCGTCGGTGCGCCGACGCTGCTCGAGCAGGCCGTCGCCCTGCGGCGTCGCGAACACCTCGAACACCACCGCCGTGAGCGAGCGGTTCGGGTGCAGCGCGAGCAGAGCCGCCCGCTCGGGGCGCGCGTCGTCGGGCGGCTCAACCACAAACCGCGACCACGACCGCACCAGCGACGGCGTGAGATCCATCCACCCGCGGTCCGCCGCGGTCGCGCTGATCCAGTCGATCACGGGCCACGCCGGCTCCCGCGGCAGCAGGAGCGAAACCATGTTCCGCGTATCGTCGGGATCGTCCTCGAGCAGCGTCTCGAGCGCCACCAGCCGCGTCCGCGCCGGGTTGCTCGCCAGCCACGCGATCGACTTCGTCTGCTCGCGCCACGACGCACGATCCGCCTCGCCGGCCTGCGCGGCCTCGAAGCCGGACCGGATCGCTTTCTCCCGCGTGATCGGGTTCTCTTCCTTGCTCGCGGCCACGATGCCCGGGTCGGCGGGCTCGCTCGAAGCGCAGCCCCCGAATGCGAGCAACGGAGCGATCAGGAACGCCAGCGTCAGCCCCCGCACGGTTGTCGAGTCCTTCATCCGTGCAGTCTACGCACGGGCCGCGTGCGCGCCCGGCCCGCCGCCGCGACCTACCATCCCCGTCAACGCGAAGCACGGAGACGCGAGCGCCGATGGACCAGCAGGCCCCGACATCCAAGCCAGCGACACAGGGACCCACCCTCAGCGAGGACATCCCCCTGCGCGACCGCGTCCAGTCGATCCTCGACCTCATCCGCCCCGCGGTGCAGAGCGACGGCGGCGATCTCGAACTCCTCGACATCACCCCCTCGGGCCTCGTCCGCATCCGCATGCACGGCGCCTGCGTGGGCTGCCCCAGCAGCAGCATCACCCTCAAGCAGGGCATCGAGCGGAACCTCCGCGAGCACGTCCCCGAGGTCACCGGCGTCCAAGCCGTTGATTGACTGACAGTTACGAATCTTCTCCAGATTCACGCCGTCCGGTGACGCCAAGCAACTTCCTCCGCATCTGGGGGTTCCATCCCGGCCCGAACCTGTTAGTCTGTTGTCGGTGGGAGATCCTGCGCCCTCGTCGGGCGCTCGGCCACGCCGGCCCCGAGCCACATCTGTTCCGGCTCGGCAGGAGTTGCACGGAATGCTTGTCATCACCCGCAGAGAGGGCGAAGAGATCGTGATCGGCGACCCGCGCCATCCGACCGGCATCGTCCGCATCGTGGGCATCAAGGGCGACCGCGTCCGCGTCGCGTTCGAGTTCCCCCGCGACATCGAGGTCCACCGCCGCGAAGTCGCCGACCAGATCGCCGAGGAACGCTCCGCGGTCATCGGGAAGATCGAACTCGCGACCGGCACCAACGCGCCGCGCTAAGCGCCCCCGCTTCCTCTCCACATCTCGGACAGCGCGCAGAACTGATCCACGGTCATCTGCTCCGGACGCATGTCGTGCGTCACGCCGCTCGGCAGCGCGACGTCGCGCCCGAGGATCGATCCGATCTGCTTGCGCCGCCGGCTGAACAACTCGTGGCACAGCGCCCCCAGCGCATGCGGATCGTTCGTGCGCGGCGCGTCCAGCCGCCTGAGTTCCACCATCGCGCTCGTCACGCCCGGGCGCGGCCAGAAACACTCAGGGGGCAGCACCGCCACCCGCCGCACCGTCGCCAGCGCCTGCGCGAGAACCGTCAGCGGTCCGTATTCCTTGCCTCCGGGCTTGGCCGCGAGCCGCTCCCCCACTTCCTTCTGGATCGTCACGTACTGCGCGCGGCACGCGGGGAAGTCCGTCAGCAGCACCGCCATCAGCGGGCTCGCCGCGTTGTACGGCAGGTTCGCGACCATCGTGAACAAGCGGCCGCCCAGCGCCTCGACGATCGCCGGGTTCAGCGTGCGCTTGCCCGCCAGGCAATCCCCTTCGATCAGCGTGAAGCGCTCCGGAAAGCGCTCGGCGAACCGCTCGCGCAGCAGGTCCGCAAGCCCGCGGTCCATCTCGCACGCCACGACCGTACACCCGCGCTCGAGCAGCAATTCCGTGAGCGCGCCCGCGCCGGGTCCGACCTCCAGCACGAGATCCCCCGCGCCCACGTCCGCCTCGTCCACGAGTTTCTTCCCGAGGTTGCGGTCGATCAGGAAGTTCTGCCCGAGCGACTTCTTCGGCGCCAGGCCGTGCGCGTCGAGCATCGATCGCAGTTCGCCCAGCGTGTGCACGCGCTCACCACGCCCCGCGGAGGATCTGCGTGATCGCCTCGGCCACGCCGTCGTCGTCGTGCGACGCGACGTGCCGGTCCGCGACGTCCTTCACCCGGTCGATCGCGTTGCCCATCGCGATGCCAAGCCCCGCGCCCTCCAGCATCGCCACGTCGTTGATCTCGTCGCCGATCGCCGCGATGCGCTCGCGCGGCACGCCGCGCTTCTGCGCGATCCAGTCGATCGCCGTCCACTTCGTCACCGCCTTGTCGAACACCTCGAGGATGTGCACCGTGGTGCTCTTGCCGATCAGCCCGTTGCTGCTCGGGCCGGTGTTCTGGCTCGACACCGCCGCGAAGTGATGCAGCGTCGCCTCGTTCTCGAACTCGCCGATGATCTCCTGCCCCAGGTGGTACATGCGGTCCGTTGTCGCGGCGAGCCCCACGCGCACCGTGTGCTCGGGGTGCTCGTCCAACGCCAGTTCCGGGATGTGCCGGCGACGCACGCCCATCTTCTCGAACCACCACACGTTCACCGGGTCCAGCGGCCCGGTGTCCACGATCAGGTAATCGAACCCCGCCGCGTCGGGGTCCTTGAGCACCATCGACGCGCTCCTCGCGTCGCGGAACCGCTCGACAACGCGCCGCACCAGGTCGCCGTTCATCGGCCAGCGCTGCAGCGTGCGGTTCGTCGAGGCGTCGACGATCATCGACCCGCCCGCGACCACGATCGGCGCTTCGGTGAACCCCGGGAGCCGCCGGTCTGCGCGGATCGCCGCGATCGCCCGCTTGCTCTCCACGAGCCCGCGCCCCGTGCAGATCACGACCTCGACGCCCGCCTTTCGCGCCGCGTTGACGGCCTCGAGATTCGCCTCCGAGACCGCGCCGCTCGGCCCGAGCAGCGTGCCGTCGAGGTCCACCGCCAGGATGTCGTAGTTCGGCTTCCGCATGGTTCTGGTGGGTCGGGAGCCCAAGCGTAGCCCCCCGACGCGCGCTTTCCCGGACGCGCACGGCGCGGTATCGTGCGGCCGTCGCGATCGCGCGGGAATCAGCGAACCCGCCGACCGCGAACCGAGTATCGACAGGCGACGCGAACCGCAAGGAGGAGACGCGATGCGCGACCAGAGGACGCCCGGAGCATGACGCCCGGGCTCACCGACGCCAGCGAACTCGCGCACGCCCTCGAACCGGCGCTCCTCGAAGCGTGCGCCGGACGACTCGCCTCCCCCATCCGATGGTTCCGGACCGACTGGCAGCGCGGCGGCGCGGCCACCGGCTTCTCCACCTTCCGCTACGACGGCGAGGACAAACCCCGCGACGTCGTCGTCAAACTCCCCATCGGGCCCACCGAGCACCGCACGCTCGTCGACTTGGCAAAGACCGACGCGCCCACGCCCCGCGTCGCCGCCGACGGCTGGGAACTCGGCGCGTACGACGTGGGCTGGGTCGTGATGGAGCGATTCCCCGGCGCGCCGCTGAGCATGGCGACCTCGGGCGTGCCCGCCGACGCGCCGGCGCACGAACGGCTGAAGTCGAACTTCGAGGAACTCGCCGCCGCCGCCGCCGTGTACTACAAGTGCGCGGAAGAGGTCTGGCCCATCGACCACTCGCGCGTCCAGCACATCGACTGGGCCAAACTGCTCGACCAGGGGCGCGAGGCCGTGAAGGTCTCGCACATCGCGCACGAGGCGCAGTGGACCGACGCGCTCAAGAAGGTGCAGAAAGGGCTCGCCGGGCTTCTCGCGCGCTGGGACGCGCGCCCCATCACCACGTGGAAGCACGGCGACCTGCACGCGGGCAACGCCATGCGCCGCCCCGACGGCTCGCCCTGGGGCCCCTCGTGCTGCGTGCTGCTCGACTTCGCCGAGGTCTCGCCCGGCCACTGGGTCGAGGACGCCGTCTACATGGAGCGCCTCCACTGGGCCCACATGGAGTTGCTGAACGGCGTGAAGCCCGTGTCGATCCTCGCGAAGGCGCGCAAGGCGGTCGGCCTCGACAACGGCGAGGACTACGGCGACCTGGCGAACATCCGGCGCGTGCTCGTCGCCGCCAGCGCGCCCGCGTTCCTGCGCACCGACGGCAACCCGCGCTACCTCGACGGCGCGCTCGGCGTGCTGGAGAAACTCACGCCGGCGGTGGTGCGGTGAAACGCGCGCCGTACGCGGTTCGGCGACGACGAATGCTTCGGACAGGAATTGCGTTCATCGCCATCATGTTCGCGATCTACATGATCACACCGATCGCAACATCGATTATTCAGTCGCACGCCTACCGCTTCAGTAACGGGGACTGGATCAGCAGTTTCGCTAGCTTCTCGGATGACGATCCCGATATCGACTACAAAGTGCAACTCTTGGAGCACGTGCTCAAGCAGGAACCTTGGCTTGTAAACTCACGCGACTCACGAGGCCTCACGCCGCTCGGGAACGCCGCGGAGATGGGCTTCCTCAAGTCTTCTGAAGTGCTGCTGCGATTCGGGGCCGATCCCTCCAGGAGCTTCGTTCGCCGCGAACTCATGAACTCGAAAAGAGAGAAATGGACCGCGCTCGCGCTGGCCATCGAGAATGGCCATCAAGAGATCGCTCGCGTGCTCATCGAAGCGGGCGCCGATATCGGCAAGATCGAAACCTCGGCGCTCGCTCGCAACGATTATGGCTCGCTAAATGAGTTCCTCAGCGATACGTCGCCGCGTAAAGCAAATCTCCCGCACGCAGCTCAAACAGAGCGAGAGCGCATAGATGAACGGATCAAAGAAGACACCGAGCGGCTGTGGTACGGACCAAAGAACTGATCAGATCCCGATCGTGCTCACGCCGCAATCGACGTAGATGTTCTCGCCCGTGATGCCCGACGAGAGGTCGCTCACGAGGAACGCCGCGGCGCCGCCGACGTCCGACCCTTCGACGTTGCGCTGAAGGGGCGCCTTCTTGGGCGTCGAATCGAGCATCGTGTCGATGCCGCCCACCGCGCTGCTCGCGAGCGTGCGCAGGGGCCCGCCCGAGATCGTGTTCACGCGGATGTTGTCGGCCCCCAGTTCCGCCGCGAGGTAGCGGCTGGTGCACTCCAGCGCTGCCTTCGCGACGCCCATCACGTTGTAGCCGGGCACGACCTTCTCGCTGCCGTAGTACGACATCGCGAGGATCGAACCACCGCCGCTGGCCTTCATCGGCTCGTGCGCCCGCTTCGCGAACGCGGCCAGCGTGTACGCGGAGATGTCGATCGCGGAGAGGTACGCCTGGCGCGGCGTCTCGTTGAACACGCCGGGGCGCAGCCACTCGCGGTCCGCGAACGCGATCGAGTGGATCAGGAAGTCCATCCGCTCGAACTTCTTCGTGTACGCCTCGAAGATCGCGTCGATCTCGGCGTCATTGCTCGCGTCGCAGGGATAGAGCCACGCGTCGGAGACGCCGAGTTTCTCGACGGCCTTCGCAGTCCGCCGCTCGTTCTTCTCGCCCGGGAGGTGCGCGAAGGCGCACGTGCCGCCGTGCTTGATGATGGCTTCGGCGATGTGCGTGGCGTACGAGCGATCGTTGGCGACGCCGAAGACGAGACCGACTTTGCCAGTGAGAAGAGCCATGGCAGTTCCTATTTACCGCAGAGGGCGCTGAGGACGGGGAGACGGGGAGGGTTGAAGAGGTGTTCTTATGAGAACCCGGCGGACGGTGCCGTCCCTCCGCGTCCTCCGTGGTGAGCCATTATTGCCAGGTGAGCACAACGTTGCCGAACTGGTCCCCCGCTTCGAGGCGCTGCCACGCGGCCCGCGCGTCCTTCCAGGGGTGCACGGAATCGACGACGGGCTTGAGTTTGCCCGCGCGGAACAGCGACACGATCTCCTTGAACTCGTCGACGGAGCCCATCGTCGAACCGAGGATGCGCAGCTGGTTCCAGAAGACGCGCGCGAGATCGGTCGTCGCGTCGTGACCGGTCGTGGCGCCGCAGGTCACGTACGCGCCGCCGCGGGCGAGCGACTTGATGCACCACAGGTGCGTCGCCTTGCCGATCGAGTCCACGGCGACATCGAACCCACGCTTGTTCGTCACGCCGCGCGCCTCGCGCGACCAGTCCTCGCCCTTATCGAGCACGGTGTGATCGGCGCCGAGTTGCTGGGCCTTCTCGAGTTTCCATGCGTGCCGAGAGGTGACCGTCACCTCGCAGCCGAGGTGCTTGGCGATCTTCATCGCCGCGGTCGCCACGCCGCCGCCGATGCCGGTCACGAGCACGCTCTGCCCGGGGCGGAGTTCCGCCTTGCGCAGCATGCCCCAGGCGGTGAGGAACGTCAGCCCGAACGCCGCGGCCTCGATGGGGTCGGCGTCGTCGACCGCCGCGAGTTGGCGCACCAGCGCATTGAAGAACTGGGAATGCCCGCCGTTGTGGTGCTCGCCCAGCAGTTCGTACTCGGGCGCGAGCGACGAGCCGGGAGGGTCGCCCGGCAGCACGCGGTCGGCCTGTCGGACGGCGGCGTTCATGATGACCCGCCGCCCCTTCCACGAGGCGTCGACGCCCTCGCCGACGGCCTCGACCGTGCCGCAGACGTCGCACCCCGAGATCCGCGGCCAGGTCAGCGGGACGCCCGGGAGCCCCTTCCCGACCCAGAGGTCCATGTGGTTCAGGGCGCTGGCTTCGACGGCCAGGCGGACCTCGCCGCGGCCCGGCGAAGGCGGATCCGGCCAGTCCGAAACGGCGTCGATGTTCGGCGAAACAGGGGTTCCCTGACGGCTGATCACGGCTGCGTTCATAGAACGGAAGGGTAGGTCGGGGGGCCGAAAGCCGCCTCCCCCGCCGCGGGGAAGCGGGATCAGGCGGACATCTTGACATATCAGATTGTTGTGATATATTGATGCGTATGCCAAAGGTCAGTCCGCCCAGTCCGATGCCCCCCGCCGCGTTCGAGCGGGCCGCGGAAGTCTTCCGCGTGCTCGCCCACCCGGTGCGCCTCCAGATCGTCGAGCGGCTGGACCTCCGCGAGCCCCGGACGGTGGGCGACCTCGCGGACGAACTCGGGCTCCCTCATGCCGCGTGCAGCCAGCACCTCAACCTGATGCGCGTCCACGGCCTGGTGGAGCGCACCCGCAGCGGCCGCGAGTCGCTGTACGCCATCGCCGACCCGCGTGCGGTGGTGATCCTCAACTGCATCCGCGCCCACTCCCCCGGCGCCCCCGACGCCCCCGACGCCTGACCGCGTCGCGCGCGATTCGTCTCGGGCGCAGCGCCCGAGCGGTCAAGGAGACCGACAGATGAAGAACCCCCTGACGATGCCGCGGTGGTCGCCCTACGCCGCCGGCGCCGGTATCGGCGTGCTCTCGTGGGCGACGTTCTACTTCATGGACAAGGCGCTGGGCACCTCGACCACGATGGTGAACGCGGCGGGCCTGCTCGAATACCCGATCGCGCCCGAACACGTGCGCGAGAACGAGTACCTGGCCAAGCACGTCATCGCCTCGCCGGCGATCGACTGGCAGTTCGCGCTCGTGGTGTTCCTGGCGCTCGGCGCGTTCCTCGCGGCGCGACTGTCCCGCCAGCGTTTCGTGGAACACGTCCCTCGCGTGTGGGCGCAGCGATTCGGGGAAAATCGAGTGAAGCGGTACGCGTTCGCGTTCGTGGGCGGCGCGGTGCTGCTCTTCGGCGCGCGGCTCGCCGGCGGGTGCACGAGCGGGCACGGCATCTCCGGCTCGCTCCAACTTGCGCTCTCGTCGTGGACGTTCTTCCTCACGATGTTCGCGTCCGGCGTGGCGACCGCGTTTCTCCTCTACCGCGTAGGCGGCAAGAAAGGGGCATGACCATGGACACAGCGACTCTCAACCTGTTCGCATCGTGGAGCGACCTCGCGCTGGGCGCGCTCGTGGGCCTGACTTTCGGGTTCCTGCTCCAGAAGGGGCGCGTGACGCGCGCCGACGTGATCCTCAACCAGTTCCTGTTCCGTGATTTCACGGTGCTGAAGGTGATGCTGACCGCGATCGTCGTCGGGGCCGTGGGCGTGTGGGGGATGCTCCAGCTCGGGATGATCGAGCACCTGCACGTGAAGAACGCGGCGCTGGTCGGGAACGCCGCGGGCGGGCTGATCTTCGGCGTCGGCATGGCCGTGCTGGGCTACTGCCCGGGCACGGGCGTCGCGGCGATCGGCGACGGCTCGCGGCACGCGATCTTCGGCGTGCTCGGGATGATCGCCGGCGCCGCCGTCTACGCCGAGGCGCACGCCTGGCTGAACGCGAACGTGAACGCGCTGTACGACCTCGGGAAGGCGACGATGCCCGGCGAAACCGGGCTCTCGCCCTGGTGGTTCATCGCGGGTCTGCTGGCGATCGCGGTCGGTGTCTTCGCCGGGATCGAGCGCGTCGAGCGCCGCCGCGCCGCCTGAGCGATTCAGGAAAAAACAACGCGGCCCGTCGATCGAATCGGCGGGCCGCTGTTGTGTTGGATCAAACGCGACGCTTACTTGGCGCGGGTGTAGTGGAGTTCCATGTGCTTGAACTCCGAACCGTCGTCCTTGAGCGTGTACGCGGTCATGGTGAATTCGTTGTCGTTCTTGAGTTTGATGACCTCGCGAGTCTTCATCTTCCCGCCGGTCATCGGGTCGTCGTACTCACCGTGGTAGGTAAAGGTCGTGCCCGCAGCGTCGACCGAGCCGTACGAGATTCCGAACGCCGTGCTCATGCTGTCGATCCACGTGCCGAAATACTTGCCCGTCACCTTGTTGTAGCCGCTGACGCTCTCACCGGTGAAGGGGAAGCCCATCGCCTCGCCCTGGAAGGTCATGCGCTGGTAGTGGCCGTCCATGATCCATTCGGTCTTGGCCTTCGCGGTCGACTCGGTGGCCGGCGCTTCCGGGT
>JBQLZI010000075.1:0-10148 GCA_052168195.1 Phycisphaerales bacterium | reverse complement strand
GGGCCGTGGTGGCGGCGGCCAGGGCTGTGGCCCATGCGCACGCCGTCCGTGCTGAACAACCCAGGATGGTCATACTCCGCCTGCGCTTTCTTTCCCTGTGCCTTCGCAGGTCCGCAGAGAGATATACGGCCGTCAGAACCCCCCGGTTCTTGTGGCCTGTGCGTGAGAGAGGGGAAAGAAGTCTCCAAATCGCAAGGGGTTAACGCCACGGACCCACTCGATTGCGCGCCGGGAGTCGGGCGGTTGCGCGGGCTGGGCAGGCGGGGTTGCCCTGGACCCCTCCGCGGCGGACGCGGGGGCGAGCCGGTACCGTTCTCAGACCGTGTCCACACCCGCGATCCATCTCGTGCAGGCCGATCTGGCCTGGGAGGACAAGCCCGCGAGCCGCGGCCGCATCGAGCGGCTGCTCGAGGGCGCCGGGGTGGGGCAGGGCGATCTGGTCGTGCTCCCGGAGATGTGCGAGACCGGATTCTCGATGAACGTCGATGTCACCGCGGACACGACCGGCGAGTCGGCGGCGTGGCTCGCGTCGCTGGCCGAGCGGCATCGCGCGTACGTGGTGGGGGGGATCACCGCCCCGCCCAGCGGGACGTCCGAGAAGGCGCGGAACCGGGCGCTGGTGTTCGATCCCCACGGCCGCGAGGTCGCGCGGTACGACAAACTCCACCCGTTCTCGTTCGGGAAGGAAGCGGAACGCTTCGAGGGCGGCGATCGCGTGTGCGCGTTCGAGTGGCCGATCGGGGCCGAGAAAGCCGTGGTCTCGCCGCTGATCTGCTACGACCTGCGGTTCCCGGAGGCGTTCCGCGCCTGCCGGGGGCTTGGAGCAGAGGTATTCGTGGTCATCGCGAACTGGCCGGCGGCCCGCGCCGAGCACTGGAAGGCCCTTTTGCGGGCCCGGGCGATCGAGAATCAGGCGGTGGTGGTGGGAGTGAACCGGGCGGGCGACGACCCGTTTCTGGCGTATTCGGGCGACAGCGTCGCCTTCGACGAGCAGGGAAACACGCTCGCGGACGCCGGCCCCGGGGCGCAGGCCCTGCGCGTGGAGATCGACCTCAAATCCGTCCGTGCCTGGCGGGAGGCCTTCCGGGCCTGGACGGACGCCCGGTCGGAACTCCTTCCGCGAGTGGGGGATAGCGGCGAACTCCGCGGATGAATCCGCCGTGAAGGCCCCGTGAGATTTTTTCCGCGAAGGGCTTCAAGAGGGGTTGACGGGGCCGGCCGTCTTGCTACATTGCGTCTGTTCGAGGCAGACGCCCTACCGGGTGTCCACCTCGGGAGTAGGGAGGGAAGCAACCCTGCTCACATCCGAAGATCGATCCAGCGGCTCCATCCGCTCGGTCTGTGTTTGCTGACTCCTCCGTGGTGCTGTTGCGGCCCTGTGCAAAATTTGGGCTGCGACGGCGGCAGATCCACGGATTCCCTGTGCCTGCTCTTCCCGTGTTAACGCATGGGGAGAGCAGTTCCTCCCGACGGTTTCCGGTTCGTCGGGGCGGCGTGAAGAGTTCCAACTCCTTGCGTCGTAAAGAGTTTGAGGGAAGCACCTTTCGGTCGGAATGTTGAGCCGAACGAATGGGAGCGGCCGTGCGGCGTTCGTCTTCGTGAAGGAATGACGAAAGCGGCGCGGTTTCGCTGCGCACACCCTTGACACCCCCTCCGAAATCTGGTATTTTCTGGCTCGACGCCCGGAGCACAGGCCGGGCTTCTCAAACCCTCTTCGAGAGAGAGGTCGCGGGCCAGTCGCGGGAAACCGGGACGACCGCATTCAGGAGCAGCCCCAGCACAGGGCGTCCGACAAACTGCCACATCCACGAAGGAGTCAACGAAGCCGCCTGGGAAACCAGGCGGTTTCGTTTTTCCAGCGCGCTGGCCCGTGGGATGGCCTTACGCCCGGCGCTCCGCTCGCTTCGCCAGCCACCACATCAGCGCGGCCCCGATCGTCGCGCCCACGGCGTTGCTCACCAAGTCCCACCCGGTGTTCTCGTACCCGCCTACGTTCGTCTCGGGCAGGGTGAGCACCGCCGCGAACTCCACAACCTCGTTGAGCGCGCCCGCGCCCATGCCGCCGAGCGCGCAGAGCGCGAACGGCCCGACGCGCGTCCGCGATTCCTCGCGCAGCGCCGGCCGCAGCAGCACCGCGCAGAGGCACGCGGTCGCGAAGAACCCGAACGCGTGGATGACCTGGTCATACTTCAGGTAGCCCTCGGGCGCGTTGAAGGGGATGAGCCAGAGCGAGTAGAGCACGATCGGCTCGCCGTCGGGGCGGACCAGCGGCAGGTTCCCGCCGAGCATGTGGGCGAGCCCCCAAGCCGAGAAACACCACAGCAGCCACGTGGGGATGCGCACCCGCCACGCGTCGAGGTACACGATCAGCGCCGCGGCCGCGACGACCACGAAGGTGTACATCACGAACTCGGCGTTGCCCTTCCCGAAGGCGAGCGCGGCGAACGCGAGGATGTAGATCGCGCTGAAGACGGAGAGGACGGTGTGCTCGCGGAGGAATCGGGCCATGCCGAAGTATCGGCGCGGGAAGCCCGCCGGCCCGATCCGGAAAAAAGCACGCGGCCCGTGTCGGCAGGGGGCTCCCGACACGGGCCGCGTTTCAAGGGGGTTCCATTCAGCGTTTCGCGCCGATCCGCTCCGTCGGCGGCGGACGAGACCGGGAGGAGGAGGCCTCGACGCTCGTTTCACCGCCTCGGTTTCCGCGGAGTTGCGGCCGCGAACGCATTTTTCTCCGGTCAGTCCTTCACCTCGTACTCGGCGTCGATGACGTCGTCGTCCTTGGACGCCCCTCCGTCGGGCTTGGTTTCCGCATCTCCCGAGGAGTCCTCGGTTTGCGACTTGGCCTGCTCGTACATCACCTTGCCCAACTCCATGCTGGCCTTCTCGACCTCCGCGATGGCGTGGTCGATGACCTTCTTGTCGTCGCCCTTGAGGGCGCCTTCGAGGGAGTTGAGCGCGGACTCGATGTTCCCGCGGACCTCGGACGAGACCTTCCCGCCGTGCTCCTCGAGGGCCTTGCGGGTCTGGTAGAGGATCGAGTCGCCCTTGTTCTTGGCGTCGATGAGTTCGCGACGGGTCTTGTCGGCCTCGGCGTTCGCCTCGGCGTCGCGCTTCATCTTCTCGATCTCCTCGTCGGAGAGGCCGCTCGAGCCCTTGATCTCGATGTTCTGGCTCTTGCCCGACGCCTTGTCGGTCGCCTTCACGTTGAGGATGCCGTTCGCGTCGATGTTGAACTCGACCTCGATCTGCGGCACGCCGCGCGGCGCGGGCGGGATGCCCGTGAGTTCGAAGCGTCCGAGCAGGCGGTTGTCGGCGGCGAGTTGGCGCTCGCCCTGGTAGACCTTGATCTCGACGCTCGTCTGGTTGTCGGCGGCGGTCGAGAAGGTCTCCTTCTTGCTCGTCGGGATGGTGGTGTTCTTCTCGATGAGTTTGGTCATCACGCCGCCGAGCGTTTCCACGCCCAGCGAGAGCGGGGTGACGTCGAGCAGCAGCACGTCCTTGACGTCGCCCTGCAGCACGCCGCCCTGGATCGCGGCGCCGACCGCGACGACCTCATCGGGGTTGATGCTCTTGTCGAGTTCGCTCGTCTCGAAGACGCGCTTGGCGATCTCCTGCACGCGCGGGATGCGCGTCGAGCCGCCGACCATCACGACCTCGTCGATCTCGCTGGCCTTGAGTTTCGCGTCCTTGAGCGCCTGCTTGCAGGGCTCTTCGAGGCGGCGGAACAGGTCCTCGCAGATCGCCTCGAACTTCGAGCGGCTGATGGTTTCCTGCAGGTGCTTGGGCCCGCTCTGGTCGGCGGTGATGAAGGGCAGGTTGATGGTCGTCTCCATCTGCTGGGAGAGTTCCATCTTGGCCTTCTCGCACGCCTCCTTCAGGCGCTGGAGGGCCATCGCGTCCTTCTTGAGGTCGATGCCTTCCTTCTTGCGGAACGAGTCCGCGACGAAGTCGATGAGTTTCTGGTCGAAGTCGTCGCCGCCGAGATGCCCGTCGCCGTTGGTCGAGACGACCTCGAAGACGCCGTCGCCGATGTCGAGGATGGAGATGTCGAACGTGCCGCCGCCGAGGTCGAACACGGCGATCTTGGCGTTCTTCTTCTTCTCGAGGCCGTACGCGAGCGCGGCCGCGGTGGGCTCGTTGATGATGCGCTCGACCTTGAGGCCGGCGATCTCGCCCGCGTCCTTGGTCGCCTGGCGCTGCGCGTCGTTGAAGTAGGCGGGCACGGTGATCACCGCGCGCTCGACCTTCTCGCCCAGGTAGTCCTCGGCGGTCTTCTTGAGGTCCTGCAGGATCATCGCGCTGACTTCCGGCGGCGAGAACTCCTTCCCGCGCACCTTCACCTTCACGAGGTCCTCGGCGCCGCCGACGACCTCGTAGGGGACCAGTTTCTCCTCGGCCTGCACCTCGTTGTGCCGGCGGCCCATGAAGCGCTTGATCGAGAAGACCGTGTTCTTGGGGTTGGTCACCTGCTGGTGCTTGGCCGCCTGCCCGACGAGTCGCTCGCCCTTCTCGGTGAAGCCCACGACCGACGGCGTCGTGCGCGCGCCGGCGGAGTTGATGAGCACTTTGGGCTGATCGCCTTCCATGACGGCCACGACGGAGTTGGTCGTGCCCAGGTCGATGCCGATGATCTTGGACATATCGCTCTCCCCTTGAGGGTGCTTGGTCGGGTGGGTCGGGGCGCCGGGAAAGGCGTCCAATTAGAGGAATGCAACCCCGGCGCCAGCGATCGGGGCCGGGAACCCCTCAAGGGGGCCCGAAACAGCCCGAAAACCCGTCACGACGCGGCGTCGGAGCGCGGCGGGGGGCGCCGGAGCCGACCGATCCTGCCAAACCGGCAGAGGCCCCACGACTCCTTGGGCTTTCGGTTCAGGGGCTTGTGCGATCCGGAGCCCGAGGTAGGATAGGGGGTCTTCGGCGCTCGCCGCGGCGTCGAGGGCATCTCTCGTGAGTTAGGCACGCGGCAAAGGTCTCGGACACGAGGTTCAACATGTCGACCACCACGACGCCCGCACCACGGGCTCGGTTCGCCGTGCGGCTTGGGGCTGTCGCTTCGGCGCTGTGCGTTTTCGCGGGGACCGCGGCCAACGCGCAGGAATTCCGCACCATCACCGGGGAGTTCAATAACCCCGATCATCCCACCTGGGGCGCCGCGGGAAGCATCCTCGCGCGCTGCCCGGCCGGCGCGTTCTATGGACCGCCCACGTTCACGTGGGAGATGGGCGGCGACGGGCGCATCAGTGCACGCGAGGTCTCCAACCTCGTCTTCGCGCAGCCCGAACTCGTCTTCGACGACCGCGGCCTGACCGACATGGTGTGGCAGTGGGGCCAGTTCCTCGACCACGACCTCGGCCTCACCAAGGGCAACAGCGCGGAGCCGGCGGCCATCCCCGTCCCCGCGGGCGATCCCTGGTTCGACCCGAAGAACACCGGGACCGTGACCATCGACTTCGGCCGCGCCGACAGCGTGCAGACGCAGGAGATGCCCTGGCGCGAGCAGCCCAACGAACTCTCCCACTTCATCGACGCGTCGAACGTCTACGGCAGCGACGACTTCAAGGCCGGCTGGCTCCGCGAAGGCGTGGGCGGGCGCCTGAAGGTTTCATCGCACAGTTCGGGCGATCTCATGCCCTTCGGCGACGGCGTGGTCGACAATGACAACGGCCCCTTCGGCGCAGACCCCTCCACCATGTTCGTGGCGGGCGACATCCGCTCCAACGAGCAGTCGGGCCTCGCCGCGATGCACACCGTCTGGGTGCGCGAGCACAACCGCCTCGCCGACGCGCTCGCCGCCGCCAACCCCTCGTGGACCGACGAAGAGATCTACCAGCGCGCCCGCAGCGTCGTCAGCGCGCTGATGCAGGTCATCACCTACAACGAGTTCCTCCCCACGCTGCTGGGCGAGGGCGCGATGCCCTCCTACGCCGGCTACAACCCCGCCGTGAACCCGTCGATCCTCAACGAGTTCACCGCGTCGGCCTACCGCGTGGGGCACACCATGCTCTCGAGCGAGGTGCTCCGACTCGGTGAGAACCAGCAGACCATCGCCCAGGGCAACCTGCTCCTGCGCAACATGTTCTTCAATCCGTCGATCATCCTCGACAACGGCGGCATCGACCCCATCCTCCGCGGCCTCGCCGGCGCCAACATGCAGCGCATCGACACGCGCGTCATCGACGACGTGCGCAACATGCTCTTCGGCCCTCCCGGCTCGGGCGGCCTCGACCTTGTCTCCCTCAACATCCAGCGCGGGCGTGACCACGGCCTGCCCGATTACAACACGATCCGCACGACGTTCGGCCTGCCCGCGAAGGCCTCCTTCGCGCAGATCTCCAGCGACCCCGACGTGCAGGCCGGCCTCGCCGCCGCGTACGCCGACGTTGATGACATGGACCTGTGGCCCGGCCTCCTCGCCGAAGACCACCTCCCCGGCGCGTCCGTGGGCGAGACCCTCCGCGCCATCCTCGTCGAGCAGTTCACCCGCCTCCGCGACGGCGACCGCTTCTTCTATCGCAACCCCGCCGACCCGAGCGACCTCGCCGGCACCCTCGCCGCGCTGGGCATGACCCTCGACGACCTCGACAGCACCACGCTCGGTCAAGTCATCCGGCGCAACACCGACATCATCTGGCTGCACGACTACGTGATGCGCCTGCGCCTCACCGGCGACGCCAACGGCAACGGCGCCGTCGACTTCGCCGATCTCAACAACGTGCTGACGTCCTACGGCACGAACGGCTTCGGCGCCGCCGGCGACACCAACGGCGACGGCGTGGTCGACTTCACCGACCTCTCGAACGTGCTCAGCGGCTTCGGCTCCTCGTACTGAGCGGCCGCGTCCGAGACCCCGAACTCCCCAGCGCCCCGGCCACTCGGTCGGGGCGTTGTGTTTTTCGAAGTTTCACCGCGGATTCCACTTCGCCTCGCCTTGGCATTGAGGTAAGGTGGGTCACACCCGTCTCCGGAGGCCCCGATGGCTCAACGTCGCTTGATCGCTCTCGCCGCAGGAATCGTTACTGCCTCCTCGCTGATGGGAGGCGCGGCCCACGCGCAGCCCTCGTGCTCGGGCGAATGGATGTCGCTCGCGGAGGGACCGATGCGGATCGACGGTCGGCCGTTCGACGCCATGCTGACGGTGGGGCCCGAGAGCAGATTCGGACCCGCGTTCTATACATACGGCTTGTTCGCGCTCCCGGGCGACAAACAGGAGGTCGGGCTGCTCCGATGGGACGACAAGGGATGGGCGTTCTTTCCTTCTGACCCGAACAATTGCGGCTCACTCGGTCTGGAACTGCTCGGATCCGGCGAAGACGAAGCCATTTACTTGGCCCACAGATGCAACACTGGTTCCGGACCCGGGAGCCAGGAGTCGCTCCTCGGAAAGTGGGACGGCACGGACTTTGAACTCGTGGCGCCGCGCTTCAACCAACAAGGCATGGCGTGGAGCGTCGGGCTTCTCACGGAGGGCGAGCACGAGCGCCTCGTGGTCGGAGGAGACTTCGTGCAACTCGATGGACAGACGGTGAATTACGTCGCCGTCCTGCGCGGGTCGAACTGGGAGCCGCTCGGCGAAGGCTTCGACTACTTCCCGCTGACGTTGACGACCTTCGACGATGGGACCGGCCCTGCGCTGTACGCAGGCGGCTTGTTCAGTCGGTCAGGTGATACGCCGATCCCGAGCAGCGTCGCCCGCTGGGATGGTCAGGCGTGGCAACCTGTAGGCGACGAAATAATCTTTTCTGTCCACGATCTGTTGGTTGTCGAGGAGGGCGGCCGGCTCGAGCCCGGGCTGTACGCCGCGGGATCGTCACACGAAGTCATCGGCGTGGCTCGGTGGGACGGCGCGAACTGGATTCAGGTCGGCGCCATTGAGAGCGGCACGGTGCGAAATATTGCTGTGGTCAATCTCGATGGGTCGGGTGACTCGCTCGTCGCCACGGGACACTTTGCGAGTTCGGACACATGGCCGACATTCCACATCGCCATGCGGTGGGACGGGTCGACTTGGACCGAGATGGGCTTCCCCGTACCTCAGACCGGTTCCGGGCAGTACGGTTATTCCGTGGGCGCCTTCCTTGGGACCGAATCCAGCCCGCCGATGGTGTTTCTGGGGGGACGCTTCGACACTTCTCCCTCGAACTATCGCAACTTCGCTGCGTTTCGTGGATGTCTCGCCGCCGCGTGCGGCGCCGACATCAACGGCGACGGCGTCGTGAACTTCACGGATCTCAACGCCGTCCTCGCGAACTTCGGGAACGCCGGTTCCGGCCTTTCCAGCGACGTCAACGGCGATGGGGTTGTCAACGTCGAAGACCTCAACGCGGTGCTTGCCGACTTCGGAGCCGAGTGCTGATCCAGCGCTCGGGCACCCAAACAAATCTCGAAACAATCTCTTGACAGGGTTTCGTTCGGTCCGTACTCTCACCCGAACGAAAGGCGATCAATCACGCCCGGCAGCACGGAGGCCGCCCATGCTCACCCCAGCACGCATCGCTCGACTCGCTCAGGCCCAGGAGTGGGAACGCCTGCTCCGCGAGGTGCTCGCGAACGGACGGCCCCTCCCCGCTTCGGCGGCGGAGCGGCTCGCCCGCCCGTCCTGCGTCCGGGCCGCTGCCGCCGCGCTCGGCCTGTGCCGCTCGCTCGAACTCTCCCGGGGCCTGCGTCGGAGCCAGGCCGCGGGACTGCTCGGGCCGGACGGCGATCCCGAACTGCTCGGGGCGCTGCGGGATTCCGCGCGTTCGAACGACCCGGTCGCCCGGGCGTTCGCGCTCGCCGGGCTCCGCGCCGCGGTCCCCGGCGCCGGCCACGACGCGGACATCGAGGCGATGCGGGTGGTGGGGGAGACGGTCGCCGTCGCCGCCCTTTCGGGAGCGGCCGGTCGCTCGGCCGGGCCGCTGTTTCAGCACACGCGTTCGGAGGAGGAGAGCGGAGGGGCGTTGAGCGGAGAGGGAAGCCCGCTCGACGCGCTGCTCACAGTCTGGGCGCTCGGCGGGGTGTTCGTGAGTTCGCCGAACACGCTCGCCGAGCGCTCAGCGCTGGTCGCGCTCTTCGAGGGCGCATCCCGCCGAATCGACTCGATGAGCCCGCGCTCCGCGCTGGCCGCCGACTTGCGCGTCATGCGCACCCTCGCGGCCGTCGCGCTGCGCCGCGCCACCGCGATGCGCCCCGCGGCCTGACCCACTCTCACAGCCCGGCCATCTTCCGCAGCGCCTTGTCGATCGCGGGCGGCACGGGCATCACGCTCAGCCGGGCCTGCTTCACCAACGCAAATTCCTTGAACTTCGCGTCCGCCTTCACGTCCGCGAGCGTTGCGCTTTCAGGCGTCTTCGCCGCGCGCACCGGCTTGAGGTCGAACACCACACGCTTGCCCGTTTCGTCCTCGGGGTCCGGCTTCGGGTCGCCCGCGAGCACGGCCAGCCCGACGATGCGCTTCTCGCTGCCGGTGTGATAGATCAACGCCTCGTCGCCCTTCTTCGCGCCGCGCATGTGCATCTGCGCGGCGTTGTTCGCGACGCCGTCCCACGTCGTCCGCTTGTCGCGCACGAGATCGTCCCACGAGTAATCGCCCGGTTCGGTTTTGAGCAGCAGCGTCGCCATCGCGTCATCCTCCGCGCATCACCATAAACGACAACGCCCCGCCGAGCATGCTCGACGGGGCGCGGGTGTGTGTTCGTTCAGCGTCGGCTCAGTTGAGCGACGCGGTGGTCGCGGTCGAGCACGCGGCCTTCTTCTCGCCGCCGCACGAGCCGGCTTCCTTCACCTCGCAGGCGCTCTGGGTCGTGAGCGAAGCGGGGATCAGCATGGGCATGCCCTTGCCGGAGAACTGGAGCGTGAACAGCGGACGCAGCGCGTCGGGGGCGACGGCCACGGTCTCGGCCTCTGCCTTCTTGTCCGAGCAGCACGACGACGCGGCCTCGTTGGCCACGGTCTGCGCGGCGGCGGGCTGCACCTTGTGGCAATCGGGGCCCTTGGTCGAGCACGCGATCCCGTCATCGACGGCGCACTCGGGGTCGTTCGAGCAGTCGGCCTCGGCGGCCAGCGCGACGGTGGTCGCCTGCGCGGACTTGTCCTCGGGGCAGATCTTGCCCGAGTCGGTGCACGCCTTCATCATGCCCTCGGTGCAGTTCGCCGGGGAGCAGGAAGCGGCC
>JBQLZI010000074.1:0-10162 GCA_052168195.1 Phycisphaerales bacterium | reverse complement strand
GGAGACGCCGGAGGCCCGGGCGGCTTCGATGGCGCGGGCGGTGGCGTCGACGTGCATGCGTTCGAACGTGACGCCGTGGCCCTCGCGGCGGATGCCGATGAGGTGGATGAGCGCGTCGGCGCCGTCGACGAGGCGCGACACGGCGGAGCGGTCGAAGATGCCGCCCTCGACGAGGGTGACGCCCGCGATCGGGAGGGCGTCGGCCTTCGAGGGGGTGTGGAGCAGGGCGCGGACGGCGTGGCCGCGACGGGTGAGCTCGGCCACGAGGTGGCGTCCGACGAAGCCGGTCGCCCCGGTGACGGCGACGGTTCGGGGGGATGTGGAATCGGCGTGGCCGCTGCGCATCGTGGCGGGTTCTCCGTGGATCAGGCGAGTCGGAGTGTAGTTTGGGCGGATCGGGCCAGCAATCGGGGCGAGCCCAAGGCGACCGGCGTTTCCAGTACGATCCGGGCGATGCTCTCCCACTTTGCCCTCGACGCGCTGACTCTGGCCGCCGGCGACGCGCACGCGACGCCTTCGCTGCTCCTCGACCTGCTGAAGATCCTCGCGACGGCGGGGCTGGTGGCGGTGGTGATGCAGCGGCTGAAACTGGAGACCGTTCCGGCGTACCTGATCGCCGGGGCGCTGATCGGCCCCAACGCGATCGCGATCGTCTCGTCGCCCGAATCGACCCAGGCGATTAGCAGTCTGGCGATCATCCTGCTGATGTTCGGCATCGGCCTGCACATGGACCTGTCGACGCTGCGGCTGGGTCTGGGCGCGATCATCGGCTCGACGGTGCTCGCGACGGTGCTGCTGACTGCGGTGGCGATCCCGGTGGGGATGGTGTTCGGGCTCTCGACACCCGCGGCGATCGGGCTGGGCATGGTGTTCAGCCTCTCGTCGACGGCGGTCGTTGTGAGACTTCTTGGCGATCGGCGGCTGTTGCGCGCGCCGGTCGGGCGGCTGTCGTTCGGCATCCTGGTCACGCAAGACATGCTGGTGATCATCATGCTCGCCCTCATCCCGATTTTGGGGAAATGGGCCGGCGCGGACGCGACGACGATCGCGCACGTCGGCACCGAATCGGGTGTCGATCCGAACACACCTGCCGCGGCGGAGATGATGGAAGGCGAGTCCGCGCCGCTGCGCTTCGTCTTCGAAGCGGCGCTGCGCATCGGCGGGATCGCGGTGTTGATCCTGCTCGGCAAACTGATCCTTCCCCGGCTGCTCGCGGAAGCGGCCCGCGGACGATCGACCGAAATCATGCTGGTGCTGTCGACGGCGGCCGCCATCGGCGCAGCGGCGGCGACCGCGGCGCTGGGCTTCTCGCCCGAAATGGGCGCGTTCCTTGCCGGCCTGCTCCTCGCATCGACGCCCTTCCGGCATCAACTCTCCGGACAGGTCGGTCCGCTGCGCGACCTGTTCATCGCGGTGTTCTTCACCACAGTGGGGATGCAGGTCGATCCGGCGGTGCTCGCGGGCGACTGGTGGGTCGTGTTGATCGGCGGCGCAATCCTCTTCGCGCTCAAGGGGCTGCTGATGGCCGGTTCCGCGTGGGCGTGCGGCGCTGCGGCGTCGACCGCGGTGGCGGCGGGCCTCACGCTCGCGCACGCGGGCGAGTTCTCGCTCGTGCTGCTCGACGCGGCCAGCAGCAACGGGGTGTTCAGCGAATCGACGGCCGCGACGGCGACGGCGATCGTGGCGATCTCCCTGATCTTCATCCCGATGAGCATGTCGCTGGGCCAGCGTCTGGGCGTGCGGCTGTCGAGCGCGCCGCCGGCGCCGTGGATCAAGCGGCCGAAGTTCGTGGACCGCCTGCGGACGCGCCTGCACCTGGACAAGCGGGACGGAGAGGCCGCGGAAACGACCGAGGATCACCACGAGGTCGACGACACGCTGACCCATCGCCGGGTGATCCTCGCGGGGTACGGGCTTGTCGGTCGCGTGGTCGCGGAGCAACTCGACAAGATCGGGGTGTCGTACACGATCGTCGAGATGAACCCCAAGACCGTGCAGAAGCAGGCGTCGTACAAGCGCGACAGCGTGTACGGCGACATCAGCAACGTCGAAGTGCTCGAGAGCGCAGGCCTGCACGACGCGGACGCGGTGATCATCACGATCCCCGACGAAGAGGCCGTGCTGCGCGCGTGCTCGGTGATCCGCAAGATGGCGCCGAAGATGTTCATCGCGGTGCGCACGAACTTCTTCAGCAAGGCGATGCTCGCGACAGAAGCGGGCGCCGACCTGGTGACGGTTGAGGAATGGGCGACCGCGCAGCAGATGGCGGCGGAGGTGGCCAAGCGGCTCGGACGTGAGGCGCCGAGAGCGACCGCGCCGAAGGCCGAGCGGCTCGCGGAGGAGGCGGAGATCGAGGAGCACGCGTAGTGCGGCCCCCGGCCTCACGTCATTTGATTCATGCGTTGATGGTTATTCCTGCGAGGCCAGCCAGCGCTCGGCGTCGATGGCGGCTTTGCAGCCCATGCCCGCGGCGGTGACCGCCTGGCGGTAGATCGAGTCGGACACATCGCCCGCGCCGAAGACGCCCTCGATGTTGGTCATGGTCGAGGGCGCCTTGACGAGAAGGTAGCCCTTGTCGTCGAACTCGAGACCGGAGTCCTTCAGGAACTCGGTCGCGGGCGTGTGGCCGATCGCGACGAAGAGGCCGCTGACATCGAGTTCGGACCGCTCGCCGGTGACGGTGTCTTCGAGGAGCAGGGCGCGGATCTTCTCGTCGCCGAGGACGTCGACGACGACCTTGTTCCAGACGACCTTAGCGTTGGGCTGCTTGAGGAAGCGCTCCTGCATGATCTTGCTGGCGCGGAGCGAGTCGCGGCGGTGGATGACGTAGACGGTCGAGGCGAACTTGGTGAGGTAGTGTGCCTCTTCCATGGCGGAGTCGCCGCCGCCGACGACGGCGAGGGGCTTCTCGCGAAACATGGGGAGGGCGCCGT
This sequence comes from Phycisphaerales bacterium, assembly GCA_052168195.1. GTDB lineage: Bacteria > Planctomycetota > Phycisphaerae > Phycisphaerales > UBA1924 > JAHBXC01. The sequence goes on along the minus strand of JBQLZI010000074.1, from coordinate 7,229 downwards.
CGCAGACCGCGCACGCGGAGACGCCGCCGCCGGCCATAGCGAGGCGCATCTCATTGGGGAGCCCAAGCCAGTTGGCGGTCGCGCCGGTGGCGATGATGACGGCTTTGGCCTTGATGACCATGCCCCGGTCGGTGGTGAGCGTGAAGGGCCGCTTGGAGAAATCGACGGACTCGATGTCGCTCTCCATGATGCGCGTGCCGAAGCGTTCGGCCTGCTTGCGGAAGAGGTCCATCATCTCGGGCCCGGCAACGCCTTCGGGAAAGCCGGGGTAGTTCTCGACGTCGGTGGTGAGCATGAGTTGCCCTCCGGGGAGGACGATCGAGGGGTTCTGCTTGGGGACGCCGATGACGGCGAGCGGTTCGAGGTTGGCGCGTGCGGCGTAGATCGCGGCGGTCCAACCGGCGGGGCCGGAGCCGATGATGACGACGTCTTCGATCTCGCGCGGTGCGTTGGTGCTGGTCATGGCGAAAGATTTTCTCCGCCGCGGATGGCGTGCGGCGTGGGTGTGCGAGCGCGTCTCAGGAAGGGAACGCGCCGCGTGCGGTGGTTGTTCCGGGGTTGCTCAGCGGCCCGTCGACGACTGCGGCGCACGGTTGGAGGGTGAGATCCAGAGCCAGTCGGCGGCGAAAGACTGCACTCCGACGTCGGCCGCCTCGTTGACCTGTGCGCGGAGCAACGAGAGCACGGGAGGCCAGAACAGAAGGTCCGGCGCGTCCTCACCGACCTCACGCGCCCAATCCCGCGACTGGTCCGTGCCGGCTGAATACAGGATGAACGTCTCGTCGCCGAGTCCGACGGTGAACTCGTTCGCGTTGGCGGCGTTGCTTGTAGGCGGAGCGGGCGTTGATTCGTCGGCGGACTCGGCGCTTGCCTCGGGGGACGGCGCGGGCGCGACGTTGGGAAGTCCGGCGGGCAGCGCAACCTTCACGTCGTGCGGCTTGGGGAGGTCGCGCGGGCCGCGGGGCTGGTCGCGGACGGGCACGAAGAAGTGGAACTCCTGCCGGCTCTCGTTGTAGGGATCGAGCCCGATGGAATCGACGTAGCGCGGGCGCGTGCCCGCGAGCGAGCGGGGGAAGACGCCGTTGTCGAGGCGGTAGCCGACGACGCCGAGGGAAAGACGGGTGGCTTCGGCTTCGGCGCGGAAGCGCTGGCGCAGATCGAAGAGTTCCTGCACGCCCTGCGCGACGAGGTCGACCGCGGCGAAGCGATCTTTCGCCATGCGGTCGTACTCGCTGGCCATCTTGCGGCCGCGATCGAACTCGGGGAGACGCCAGCGGTATTCCCAGTCGCGGAAGACGCCGCGGAGGGTGTCGCCGGTGTCGAAAGTGTTGGCGTGCTTGGCTGCGGCGCCTTGCCAGCGCGAGGCCTCACCGAAGAGGCGGAGGGGTCGATCGCTCGCGCTGGCGCGGGCCATCGTGGAGCCGAACGACTCGGTCGGTCCCTGGCGCTCGGCGAAGGCACGGGTGAGAATCTGCTCGCCCGCGATGAGGTTCGCGCGGGGGATCTGGAGACGCTCGGTTCCGAGGTTGTCTTCGGCGAGCGCGTCGATGACGTCCGCGAGTTGGTTGCCGGTGAACCTGTCGTCGTATTCGTGGACCAGGTCGCGGACGCGCTCCAGCCCGGCGACGGCGTTGCGGACGCCCCAGCGCTTCTCGGCAAAGAACTCGCGGTTGGCGATCTGGCGGGAGAAGAGCGTCCAGCGGACGAGGAGCGTCGCGGCGTCTGCGACCTTGCCTTCTTCGGCGAGGCGGGTGGCTTCGACGTTCACGAGGCAGGCGACGCTGGTGAGCACGTCGAGATAGTCGAACGTCGCGGCGGCGAGCACGGGGGGTTCGCCGACGCGGACGACCATGCCGGCGTCGCGGGCTTCGCTGGAGACGTTCTCGGCGCCGTACGGGAGCAGGAACGCGTAACTGCGTCCCGGACCAAGGGGCTCGCCGACGGCGCGGACGGCGTCGAGGACGGCCTGCTGACTGGCGGCGGAGGCCCACGACGAGGCATCGGCCCACGCCGCGCTGCTCGGGGTCGCGAGGGCGGCGCGGAGCGGGGTATTGACGGCCTCCGGCGGCGGGGTCATCGCGGCGACGACGGGGATCAGGGCAAGGTCGGAGCGGCGCGACTCGGGCACGGCGCGGTCGGGGCCTGTGTAGAGGTCGTTGGCCTGCTGGAGGAAGCGAGCGTCGTCCTGCGCGAGGGCGGCGGGGCTGAAGGAGCCGGCCGAGAGGGCGAGGACGAACGCGGCGGTCGCCGGGAAACGCGATCGCATGGGCATGAAACTCCGTGCGTGGGAAGCCGGGAACGGGAGGCCCCCGGGCGGGGTCGTGGAACCGTGAGACTCTAGCAGAGGGGACGCTGTGAGGGTGGGGAAGGTTCGCCTGCCGTGGTCGCGGACGCGGGATGTCCCGCGATCTGAGCGGTCTACGATGCGGGCCGATTTCCGCCCGCCCCCACTGCCGCTTTGAGGTGTTCGATGATCGTCGGCGTTCCCACCGAAGTGAAGAAGGATGAATCGCGCGTCGGCCTGCTGCCAGTGGGCGCGGAACTGCTCCGGCGCGACGGGCACCGCGTGGTGGTGCAGAAGGGCGCGGGCCTCGGTGCAGGGTTCACCGACGAGGATTACACGCGTGCGGGAGCGACGGTCGTCGACACTGCTGACGAGGTGTGGGGCGAGGGTGAACTGATCGTGAAGGTGAAGGAACCGCAGGCGCCGGAGATCGCGATGATGCGCTCCGGGCAGCAGGTGTTCACCTACTACCACTTCGCCGCGGACAAAGAGATGACCGTCGGGTGCATCGAGGCGGGGATCACCGCGATCGTGTACGAGACGCTGGAGCAGCCCGGCCCGAGCGGGCGCCCGACGCTGCCGCTGCTGACCCCGATGAGCGAAGTCGCCGGCAAGATGAGCGTGCAGGAGGGCGCGAAGTACCTCGAGCGTCCGCAGGGCGGACGCGGCATCCTGCTCGGCGGCGTGCCCGGCGTCGAGCCGGCGCGGGTGGTCGTGCTGGGCGGCGGCATCGTGGGGACGTGCGCGGCGCGCATGGCGGCGGGGCTGGGCGCGAATGTTTCCATCCTTGACGTCAACCTCGACCGCCTGCGGTACCTCGACGAGGTGCTCCCGAAGAACATCACGACGGTGTTCAGCGAGCCGCACGCGATCCGTCGCCTGACGCGGACCGCCGACCTGGTGATCGGCGCGGTGTTGATTCCCGCGGCGAAGGCGCCTCACCTGATCCGGCGTGAGGACCTGAAGGACATGCCGGAAAACTGCGTGATCGTCGACGTGGCGATCGACCAGGGCGGCTGCTTCGAGACCAGCCGCCCGACGACGCACTCGGACCCGATCTACACGATCGACGGCGTGACGCACTACTGCGTGGCGAACATGCCGGGCGCAGTGCCGCGCACCAGCACGCTGGCGCTCACGAACGCGACGCTGCCCTGGGTGCTGAAGATCGCGAACCACGGGGCGCACGCGTTGGCGCAGGTGGATCACGGGTTCGCGCAGGCGATCGGCGTGGACATGGGCAAACTGCTGAGCCGTCCGGTCGCGGATGCACACGGGCTGGATTGCGCCACGCCGGCGTTCCGTCCGGTGGGGTGAGGGCGTTGGCGGCCTAGAGTCGCGTGATGCTGGAGGCCAAACCATCCAGGCCCGTGCCCGCCGCGCGGATATATCTCGACAACGCGGCGACGTCGTACCCCAAGCCGCCCTGCGTGATCGAGGCGATGACGCGGTACGCGGAGGAACTGGGCGCATCGCCCGGGCGCGGCGCGTACGCCGAGGCCCGGGAGAGCGGCGAGATGCTCTGGCGCTGCCGTGAGGCGGTGCTGCGGGTGGCGCACGGCGGCCGAACCGTCGAGCGTCCGGAACGGGTCATCTTCACGCTGAACTGCTCGGACGCGCTGAATCTGGCGATCCGCGGCGTGGTGCAGCGCGTGCGACGCTCGACGCGGGTCGCGCCCCACGTCGTGACGACCGCGATGGAGCACAACTCGGTGCTCCGACCGCTGAACGAACTGCGCGAGCGCGGCGAGGTGGATTTCACCGTGGTCCCCGCGGACCCTGCGACGGGGATCGTGGACCCGGACGACGTGCTCCGCGCGGTGCGCGGCGATACGGCACTGGTGGCGCTCGTGCACGCGAGCAATGTGAGCGGGTCGCTCCAGCCGATCGATGCGATCGGGCCGCGGCTGCGCGAGCGATTCGTGCCCTTCCTCGTTGACGCGGCGCAGACGATTGGGCACATGCCGCTTGACATGGACGCGCTCGGGATCGATCTGCTGGCGTTCCCCGGGCACAAGGGGCTGCTCGGGCCGCTGGGCACGGGCGCGCTGGTGCTGCGCGACGGGATGGAGCAGGTCGTGGATACGGTGCGCGAGGGCGGCACCGGCTCGAAGAGCGAGCAGGACACGCAACCGACGAACCTGCCGGACAAGTACGAACCGGGCAGCCACAACGCGATCGGGCTGGCGGGGCTGCTGGCGTCGTGCGAGTGGCTGCTGGCACGGGGGATTGACTCGATCGCCGCGCACGAACGCGGACTTGTCGAGCGGTTTCTCGACGGGTTCACGCGCGCGAGAGAGGGCTCGAACGGAGCGCTGCGCCTGCTCGGCTCAACGAACCCCACGCAGCGCGTCGGCGTGTTCGGCGTCACGCTCGAAGGGACGAAACCGACGGCCCTCGCCCAGCGGCTTGAAGACGAGTTCGGCGTACTGAGCCGCGCGGGGCTGCACTGCGCGCCGCGCGCGCACGAGACGTTCGGCACGCGCACGCATCCGCTCGGCGCTGACTACGCCGGCGCGACGCGTTTGAGCGTGGGCGCGTTCACAACGGTCGAGGATGTGGACCGTGCGATCGAGGGACTTCGCATCTGCGCCGCGGCGGGTTCGGCTTCAGCGGTCTAACCCGTACTCGCTCCAGCGGCGATCGACGCGTTCCTTGATCTCGTCGCGCATGCGGATGATCGGCGGGAACGCGCGGGCGGGGTAGCCGTTGGCGTTGTCGCCCCCGGACGCCGCGATCTTGGTGGTGGCGTCGAAGCCGAGCGCATCGCGCGACGGCGCGAGAACGCAGTCGCGCCCGGCGTCGGTGTTGGCGCACCAGTGAAAGAGGGCTTCGTCGAAGTCGTGCACGTTGACGGCGGCGTCGAAGATAATGACGAAGGGCGGGACGCTGCTGGGCGTACGGCCCTCACCCGGCGGCTTTGCCGCCACCCTCTCCCCGGGGGAGAGGGTGCGGAGAATCGCGTCGAGCGTTTCGCGGCCTTGCTGGGCGCGGGTTTTGTCGATGGAAACGAAGAGCCAGTGGCGGCCGAGATCGTCGGGGAGCGCGGCGTCGCGGACGGCGTCGAGCGACTTCACCCGGGCGAGCAGGGCTGCCGCGGCGTCGGGCGTGATCGGCGCGCGGGGCTTGCTCGTGATCGCGCGCGGGTCGCCTCGCTGTTCTCCCTCGCGTTTGGGCGTGCAGTCGAAGCCCGCCTTGGTTCCCGCACCGAAGTAGGGCGCGGCGTGGTCGAGGATGTCGAGCGGGCCGTTGACGTATTCGACGTCGCGGGCGGGGTCGCACCACTCCCCTGCCGCTCTCAGCACGGCGGCCGTGTCGTGGACGTCGACGGCGTCGTCGACGACGAAGATGTGCTTGGTCCAGGCCATCTGCCCCGCGCCCCAGACGGAATGCATCACCCGGCGCGCGTGCAGCGGGTACTCCTTGTGGATCTGCAAGCAGGCGCAGTTGTGGAAGGCGCCGAACTGGGGCAGGTCGTAGTCAAGGATGTCGGGGATCAGCGTCTTGAGCAACGGCAGGAAGATGCGCTCCGTGGCCTTGCCGAGGTAGTAGTCCTCCTGCGGAGGCAATCCGACGATCGTGGTCGGGTAGATGGCGTCCCTGCGCATGGTGATCGCGGTGACTTCGAGAATGGGGTAGCGGTCGGGCAGGGAGTAGAAACCCGTGTGATCGCCGAAGGGGCCTTCGACGACCGCGCCGTCGCCGAGTTGCTCGGGCGTGCGCGCGTCGTCGGCGCTGAGTCCCGGATATCCAGCGTCGGTGCGCACGAATCCTTCGATGACGATCTCGGCGTTCGCGGGCACTCGGAGGGGAACCGTCTTGCACGGCGCGAGGGGGATGCCCTTTCCGTTGAGGAATCCCGCGAGGAGGATCTCGCTGAGTCCTGGCGGGAGCGGCGCGGTGGCGGCGTAGGGGAGCACGCTCTCGCCGCCGAGCACGATCGCAACGGGCATGGGCTTGCCCTTTTTCTTCCAGGATCGCCAGTGGCGCGCGCCGTCGTGGTGCATGTGCCAGTGCATCGCGAGGCGGCGTTTGCCGAGCAACTGCACGCGGTACATCCCGATGTTGCGTGAGCGGGGCTTGGCGGCGCCCTCGTCGTCGGCGTGGATGGTGTGGATCCCGGCGAAGGTGATATAGCGGCCGTTGAACGCGGGGTCGCGAAGCAGGTCGCACCCTTCGGCGCCACTGTTGGCGGTGGAGGACCAGCCGACGGATTCGAGGTCGCCGTCGAGCGGCCAGCACTTCAGGATCGGCAGCGTGGTGAGGTCGACCTGCGCGCCGGTGAGGACCACAACGTGGTGGCGGGCGGCGCGCGCACGCTTCGGGGGGATGCGCAGGAGCGGGGCGAGTTCGCGGGCCTTGACGAGGGCCTCGTTCAGCGACGAGGGCGGCTGGGGCTGGACGAGCGAGGCGATGCGGTCGGCGTAACCCTGAAAGCCGCCGGGGACGCGGGGCGCGGGCAGCCCGGACCCCGGCGCGAGGTCGTGGCACCCGAGCGCGATCTCCATCCGGCGGTAGGAGCCGAAGGCGTTGATGAGGACCGGGGTCCGCGATCCCTCGACGTTGGTGAAGAGGAGCGCAGGCCCGCCGCGGGCGAAGAACCGCGGGTCGGAGCGCTGCGCCGACCGGGTCGGCGGGTGGGGCGCGGGCGATTTGCTCACGCGGTCGGCGATCTCGGCGATCTCAAGGACCGGCGAGACGGGCGCGTCGACGCGGACGAGTTCGCCCGCCCGTTCGAGCGCGGCGACGAAGGCCTGTACGCTGGGGAACATGGGAGTGAAAGGTATGCCGAGCGAGCGCGACCAGGACCGGACCCACGCCCACGATCCGGCACGCCAGGTGCCCCGCGAAGGTCCGGCGGCGGTGCCGGGCGCCCATGTCGAGGACCGGGCCGGCGCCCGTCCGGTCGCCGACCCGGCCCTGACCGCGACGCCGCCGCGCGACC
>JBQLZI010000073.1:0-10204 GCA_052168195.1 Phycisphaerales bacterium | reverse complement strand
CCCCGCCGCCCTGCTCGCAGCCCTCGGTCTGTGCGCCGGCGCCTCGACCGCCGACGTGACCGTTACGCAGCGCCACAGCAGCGCGATAAACAACTTTGTCCTTACGAGCGGCACAATCATCGAAGACAGTCTGGTCTCGGACTCCGAGAGCGATCTCTTCGGCCCGTTCTCGCTCCGGAACACGGCGTTTCTGATCATCGATGACGCCGAGCCCGGCGCCGAGGGCCACGTCTCCGGAGCCGGCGGGCACACGATGAACGACGCCGTCACGCAGAATCTCCCGACCTCGCTGCGTGTGGACTCGTTCCGCACGTCCGGAACGATCGCGCGCGTGCTCGACGGCGTCGCGCAGGTCGAGTTCATGCAGGATTCCATCACCCGCGTCCGCTTCAACGTGACCGGCGCCGACGTGCGCTACTTCATCACCGGCGAGCTCGATCCCCATGCCGACTCCGCTGTCGCCCTCACTTTCGCGAACACCTCTACGCCGGGCGTCCTCGAGAACTTCACCGGCCCCGCCGCGGTCAACGAGACGGGAACGCTCACCGCGGGCGAGACCTACGAATTAAAGACCACGCTCGACAACCACGGCGTCGCGACGCCGTCCAACCCGTCCATCACGCGAGTGAACGCCTACTCGGTCCGCCTGACGGTCCTCCCGATGGACTGCCGCGCCGACCTCGACGCCAGCGGCATCATCGACTTCACCGATCTGAACTATCTGCTCAACACCTACGGCACGCAGGATGTTCTCGCGGACATCAACGACAACCAGTCCGTCGACTTCACCGACCTGAACGCGCTCCTGGCCGACTTCGGCACGGCGTGCCCGTAAGCCCTCAGTCGCGCGATTGACTCAACCGCACTCGACGCCGAACGCGCTCAGCACCGCGTTGAGGTCGGAGAAGGTGACCGTGCCGTCGCCGTCCACATCGCCCGGGAGCGCCTCGCCGGTCTGCCCGTAGGTCGAGAGCACTGCGCTCAGGTCCGCGAAGTTCACGACCCCGTCGCCGTTCGTGTCGCCCGGGCAAAACGCGGCGCAGCCGACGTACCGCGCGAGAAAGTCGTCTCCGGTCGGGATCAGCCGCTGGAAATCGCCGCCGACGAAGAGGCCGCGCAGTTCGCCGGTCGCGGCGTGGCTTGACGCGAATGTCCTTACAATGCCGGGGTTCTCTTGGTCGGTGAGTTCAACAGCGGCCCACGATTCGCCGTCCCACTTGGCGATGCCGTTCGCGGGTACGCCGTCGATCGACTCGAACTCCCCGCCGACAAAGAGCGCGGGTCCCGAGCCGTCATCAAACACCGCCATGGTGATGATTGCAGAGCCGTTCGGCTGGGTCTCTCCGATCGAGGTCCACACCGCGCCGTCCCAGACGAACACAAGTCGGCCAAACCCCGCCCGGTACAGCATTGGCCCGTCGCCGTCGTCGTGCACCGTCAGGGTTCGCGCAAAGGACGAATCGCCGACGCTCGACCACTGCTGGCCGTCCCATCTCGCAACACCCATCGCGGGCTGACCACCCGCAGTGTCAAACGCTCCGCCCACATACAGCGCGGGGCCAGACCCGTCGTTATGCGTCACTGCGTCCGAGAGTCGCCCGAATGTCGGACCGCCGAACGCGGGATTGTTCAGCCGCAAACCGTCCCCGAGTGTCGACCACGCGGCGCCGTCCCACTTGGCGACGCTGTTGTGTGTGATGCCGTTGAGCTCTCGGAAGTCGCCGACCACGAAAAGCGAGGCAGCGCCGTCCTCGTCATCGTCGAACGGCGTGAGCGCCCATACTCCCATTCCAGGTATGCCGCCAAAATCGGCTCCGAGATCACTCCAGGCAACGCCGTCCCATTTCGCGATGCTGTACGCTGGGCTCGCCCCCGCCTGCGAGACGACGCCGCCTGCATACAGCGCTGGACCGAGCCCGTCATCCAACACCGTCATCGCGGTGACTGCGCCGCTCACCGCATCGCCAACGGCGCTCCACGCCTGACCGTCCCATCGCGACAGGAACGGAGTGACGCCGTCAACGGACGGCGCGCCGCCCGCAACGAAGAGCCGCGGGCCCTCGCCTTCGTCAAAGAATTCCATGTCGACCACAGGCAACACGAGCCCGTCGCCCAGCGGCGACCACCGCTCACCGTCCCACGCCGACGCGCCGCGAGCAAATAATGTGGTGTCCGATGACAACATGCTGCTGCCGACGATCAATCGTTCGTCGTCAGCACCCGGGTTGAATGTTGCGAGACCCTGAACAGTCGATTGATTCAGGGGCGGGTCCGCGATCCATTGCTGCACTGCAAGCCTGAGGACAGGCGCGGTCTCCGGGAACGACGACACCGTTCGCGCGTACACGCCCCCGTCGAACTCGACGAGTTGTTCAACCCGGCGCAGGCCGTCGCCCGCGGCCGCCCACGACTGCCCGTCCCACTGCGCAATGTTTTCCACAGGCGTCCCGCCTGCCTGCTCGATCTCACCGCCAACATATAATGTTTGGTTGACCCTGTCGTGATGCGACAACAAGGCGTACACCTCCGACGAGAACTGCGCCAGCCCGGCGCCCAACTCGCTCCACGAAACGCCGTCCCACTCCGCCAGCGACCACGCCGAGACGCCGCCCACGCGGTTGAACAGCCCGCCGATCACGAGCACGGGGCCGGAGCCGTCGTCGAACACTTCGAGGGCGCGCACCGTCGCGCCGATCGTGTCGACGCTCCCGCCCACATCCGACCACGACGACCCATCCCACCGCGCCAGATTCCGCGCCGGCAGGCCGCCCGCTTCCGTGAACTCCCCGCCCGCGTACAGCGCGGGTCCCGACCCATCATCGAAAACCTCGAGCGTGAGCGCGCGGCTGAACCCCCCCGTCAGCCCCGAGCCCACGGCGGACCACGACTCGCCGTCCCATCGCGCGATGTTGTTCACCGCCAAACCATCGATGCTCGTAAACCGGCCTGCGGCGTACAGCGCCGGCCCCGACCCGTCGTCAAACACCGCCAGCGCGTTAATCTGGTCGCCCGCGTTGTCCAGCCCGGACCCGAGCCCGGACCACGACTGCCCGTCCCACCGTGCGACGCCGTTGACATCCATCCCCCCCGCCACGCGGAACGGACCCGCGACATACAGCGCCGGTCCCGAGCCGTCGTCGAACTCGGCTCCCACCCGGAAGCCATTGTCCAGGCCTGAAGCGGGACCAAGCATCGCAGCCCACTGCGGCTCGCAGGCCGGTTCACCCGCGAAAGCGGGCCACAGGCAGAAAGCAACACATGCCGTCGCGAGCAGACGCCGAATCACATCGGAAACACGCATAACTGCACCCCTCAGGCCGGATACCCACGAAAAACGGAACGCTCACCCATATCAACAACGATTTGGGCAAAAGCAAATACGAATCGCAGATTTTTTAGTTCCGCCGGTTTGAGGGAATCCCTCACCGCGCGAGGATCAGCACCCCGGCCGTCGCCGCCACCACCACCGCGCCGATCACGATCTTCGCGACCATCGCCTGCCCCGCCTGGCGCGGCGAGCCCGCTCCGGGCGCGCGCCCGGTGAGTTCCGCCAGTTCGTCATCGAAATAGTCCGACGACTCGTCCTCCTCATCGCCGAAGCGGGCCATGTCGGCCTCGCAGGGCAGTTCGGCGTCGGGGTCGAAGGGCTTGCCGTGCTGGGGTCCGGGGCAGCAACTCATACGCCCAGTGTAGCGGCGCCCCGCGGGAATCCGCTACGAACGCACGCGCTCCATGTCTTTCTCGGCGCCCTGGATGCCCTTCTCGCCCAGCGCCGGGATGGGCTTGGGGGCCTTGCGCGTCGGCTTTTCTTCCGGGCCGCAGAGCACGATGCGGCAGATGTGCTCGACCGCCTCGTCGGGCGAGTCGGTCACGAAGATCAGGTCCATGTCCTCGGGCGAGATCGTCTTCTGGGCCACCAGCCGCTTTCGGAAGAAGTCGAGCATCGGCGCCCAGAACTCCGTGCCGATGAGCACGATGGGGAACCGCTCGATCTTCCGCGTCTGGACCAGCGTGACGATCTCGAAGAGTTCGTCGAGCGTCCCGAAGCCGCCGGGCATGGCGACGAACGCGTACGAGTACTTCGCGAGCATCACCTTGCGCACGAAGAAGTACCGGAAGTCCAGCGAGCGATCGAGGTAGGGGTTGGGCTTCTGCTCGAAGGGGAGCATGATGTTGCACCCGATGGAGCGCCCGCCCGCCTTCTTCGCGCCGCGGTTGGCCGCCTCCATGATGCCGGGCCCGCCGCCGGTCATCACGGTGAACCCCGCGCGGGCGAGCCCCGACCCGACCTCCACGCCCTTGATGTAGTGCTCGTTGTCGTCGAGGAACCGCGCCGAGCCGAAGACCGTCACGCACGGCCCGACGAAGTGCAGATGGCGGAACCCGTAGATGAACTCCCGCGCGATGCGCACCACGCGCACCGCCTCCTCGAGACGCGACCGCGGCCCTTCGAGGAACCGCTTGTCGTCGTAGTTCGGGCGGATCGGCAAGCGCTCGTGCGCGAGCCCGTTGCGGGTGTCGATCGGCGAGGTGTCGGCGTCGCGGCGGTCGTCCATGGAACGGGCGGTTATACCGCGAACCGGCCCACCTCGCGGAGCAGTCGCCGCCGAACGCCGAGAGCACGGTGTTGAGGTCGCCGAACCCGACGACGCCGTCGAGGTTCACGTCGCCCGCGAGCTCCGCGGGCGCGGCCTGGGCGCCGAACTGCGAGAGCACGGTGTTCAGGTCCGCGAAGTTGACCGTGTTGTCCGAGTTGGTGTCGCCCGGGCAGGGGTCGTCGCCGCCGAGCCCGCCCGCGACGATCTCGCGCACGTCGATGTCGACGCGGCTGAAGGGCACTTGCAAGCACAGCGCGAAGGCGGTCACGTCGATCGCGTTGCCCGCGTCGCCGCCCACCGTTGTGATCGTCAGCCCGCGCCGCGCGATGCAGAGGTCTTCGGGCGTCGCGGGCGAGTTCGCGATCTCGCCCGTGAGCACAACCGTCACGTCGCGGATGAGGAAGTTCACGGTCGACCCGTCGGGGAGCATCGCTTCGAGGCACTGGTTCACGTCGATGCTCGCGCTCCAGCGGACGGTGGTGTCCGACTGCGGTACGCCGGTGAGCGTGACAGGCAGGGACGTCGGGAAACCGATGTTCGCGAGGTCGAGTTCGATGTCGAGCGTGCCGCGCGCCTTGGGCACGCAGAAGGGCTGCGCGTCGGTCACGGTCTCCATGATCTCCGCGGCGCCGGTGCTGCTGATGACCGCGTTGCTGACCTGGAAGGTGGCGTCCATCCCCTCGCGGAAGTCATCGACAGGGGTGGCGGACGCGGCGCACGACACCGCGCCGACGACGCCGAGGCACGACAGGATCAACGAACGCATGCGGGACTCGCTTTCCGTGGGCGCGGCGATCAGCCGCAGGTGGTTCCGAAGTTCGCGAGGACGGTGTTCAGGTCCTCAAAGTTCACGATGCCGTCGCCGTTCACATCGCCGGCAAGGCCCTGGCCCTGCATGCCAAAGTCGGCGACGACGGTGTTGAGGTCGGCGAAGTTGACGATGTTGTCGCCGTTGGTGTCGCCGTCGCACCCGTCCGCGGGCGGGTTCCAGAGGGCCATGTACTGCGGGCGCCCGCCGTTGGTGGGCGCGGCGGGGCCGACCTGGGTCAGCGTGCCGTCGGTCCCGATCTCGTAGACGAGCACGCCCACGGGTGAGCCGCCGATGGACGACTCGTCGGTGACGTAGACGAACTCGCCGTCGGTGACGACGTCGCGGATGTCGCTGCCGACGGGCACGGTCTGGATGGACGCGCCGAGCGTTCCGTCCGCGTTGACCGGCAGCACGGTGAGCGCGTCGCTCACGACGTGGCAGACGTACAGGTACGTGCCTTCCGGGTGGATCGCGGCCTCGACCGCGCTGGTCGCGCCGGAGGGGAAGCCCTGATCGAGCGCGAGCGAGCCGTCCTGCTGGATGTCGTACTTGTCGATGCGGTTCTGCAGCCCGGTCGACGCGTAGATGACGGGCAGCGTGGGGTGCGCGGTGAGGGCGAAGTTCGTCGTCGCGCCCACGGGGATGCCCAGCGGCGTGAGTTCGCCCGTCGACGGCTCGATGAGGAACGAGAAGAGGTTGTTCGAGCCAGAGCCGCCGATGTAGACGAAGCGGCCGTCGGGAGTCGACTCGGCGCAGGTCGGGAACGTGCCCGCGAAGACGCGGTCGACCTCCTGCACCTGCCCGTTCGCGTTGATGAACGACGACGTGGCGCCGTCGATGTCGACCGCGGGGATGATGATCCACCCGTCGGCGGTGATCTCAAGAGACAGGTTGCCGTCGGGGTAGAGCACGGGCAGCGCGGGCATGCCGATCGTGCCGTCGGCGTTCAGCGGCAGGGCGTAGACCTCTTCGACGACGTCGTTCTGCGTGCCGTTGATGACGACGACAAAGCGCCCGTCGGGGGTGATGTCGATGCCCTGCGGGTTGAACCCGGCGAGGGCGTTGCCCAGCGACGTGAGCGCGCCGTCGCTCTCGACCTCGAACGCGGCGATCGAGCCGGGGCTGCCGACGTTGTTCGTGACGTACAGGGAGCGGACCGTCGGCTGGGCGGCGGCGAACGGCGCGAGCGCGGCCAGACCGGCGGCGAGCACAAGACCTCTCGTGGTGCGCATGGGTGATCCCTCTCTCGTGTGCCTGGCGCGGCCCGACGAACAGACCGCGACAAAAACGGCCGACGCGGCGCGCCCCCTGCGCGCCGCGCCGGCGCTCTCTTCCTGCACGGGGAAGGTACAGGAAAACGCCGGTCGCGTCCACGATTTTTGGTCAAGGTCAGGTCGTGCCGGCCTCGTCCCCGCCGCCGTCGCCTTGGTCGGGCTTCCGGGACGGGTTCTGGGGCCTTGGGGCGCCACCCGCGGCTCCCCCCGAGCCCCCGCCGCCAAAGCCCGGCCCGGCGAAGGTCCCGGAACCGAAGGGCATGAACCCGCCGGCCCCCGCCGCGCCACCGGGGGCGCCGGGGGCTCCGGCTCCGCCCGCGGACGCAGGACGGGGCGACTGCGCCGGGGCGGCGCCCGCGCCGACCGCGGCCGGTGCGCCCTGCCCCTGCCTCGCGCGCTGCTGCATCGCCATCATCTGCATCTGTTGCTGGATGGCCGCGGTGGGCGAGATCTTCATCTTGAAGACCTGCTCGCACACGCGGTCGCGGACGTGCTTGTTCATCTCGCCGAACTGGCGCGAGCCCTCGCGCTTGTACTCGATGCGCGGGTCCTGCTGGCTGAACGCGCGGAACCCGATCGAGTCGCGGAGTTGGTCCATCGAGTAGAGGTGATCCTTCCACGACGAGTCGAGCGTCTCGACGAGGATCACGCGCTCGAACTGCGCGAGTTCGCCGCGCACGGCCATCTCGGCGGCGCCGCGGAGCGCGGCCTGGAGTTCCTCGCCCCGGAGGTCCTTGACCCAGGCGGGCATCTTCGAGCCGTACTTCTCCGCGAGCCGGCGCTCGACGACCTCGGGATCGCCTCCCTCGACGAGTTCGTCGATGGTCCGGCCCATCGCGCCGCTCTGCACGAAGTCGCGCGACGCGACGAGCAGTTCCTCGCGGATCTTCGGGGGCATGGTGGCGCGCACCTTCGCGGCGTCCCACTCCAGCCCGTAGCGCTGGTTGGCCCAGCGCACGAGCCCGGTCAGCGCCTGGTCCGGGTTGTAGCGGATCATGCCCGTGGTCATGTCCATGATGAAATCGACGGGGTACTCCGCCTCGCGCTTCGCGTAGGCCTCGCGGGCTTTCCCGAGGAGGTACTCGGGGGCCGCCTCGACCTTCTCCGGCGTTCCCCAGATCTCGTCGGGCTCGACGTTGATCTCGAACACGCCGTGCATCCACTTGCACAGTTCCCGGGCGCCGTAGTCCTCGACGGTGTACTGGCTGATGCCCGAGAGGTCGGCGGCGTCGACGCGTTCCTGGGCGGCCTCGAAGAGCATGTCCTCGATCTCGCGCGTCTGCATGCCGCGCAGGTCGCTGGGCTTGAGTTCGATGCCGAACTCGCGCTGCGCCCAGAGCGAGAGGCCCTTGAGGTCGGCGATGGGGCTTGAGGGATCTCCCTCGATCGCACTGACGCGCTCGGTCTGCTCCTGGCCGTCCTCGGGCGGGTGGAGGTACTCGCCGAGCGTGACGGCGATCATCTGGCGGAACTCGTCCTTGGCGATGCGCCGGATGCGCTCGTCCATCTCGTCGGCCTCGCGGCCGCGGAGCCGCTCGGGCGGGATGGAGCAGTTGAGTTGGCGGCGGGCGTACTCGGCGGCGCACTCGGCGGCGTAGCCGTCGGCGAGGTAGGTCTCGACGGAGTCTTCGACGGCGTCCTCGATGTAGTCGAACACGAGGTCCTTGACGTCGCGGCCTTCGAGCACGCGCTGGCGCGTGCCGTAGAACGCCTGACGCTGGTGCTCCATCACCTCGTCGTATTCGAGGATGTTCTTGCGGATCTGGAAGTTCCGCTCCTCGACCTTGCGCTGGGCGCGCTCGATGGATTTGCTGAGCCACGGGTGCTCGATGGCGTCGCCTTCGCGCATGCCCAGGCGCGCGAGGGCCTTCATCGTGGTCTCGCCCGCGAACATCTTCATGAGGTCGTCTTCGAGGGACACAAAGAAGCGCGTGGAGCCGCGGTCGCCCTGGCGGCCGGAGCGGCCGCGCAACTGGTTGTCGATGCGCCGGCTCTCGTGGCGCTCGGTGCCGATGACGTGCAGGCCGCCGAGTTCCTCGATGGAGTCGATCCACCCGATGTTGTGGATGGAGAAGCGTCCCTGCTCGTCGAGGGCATCGCGGAGTTCCTGCGCGGACGCCTTCTCGACCGCGCCGGGCTGCATCCACGTGAACTTGCCCGCCCAGTGCCTGAGCAGGCGGAGTTCGAGGTCGTCGAACGCCATGGACTTGGCTTCGTCCTTCGAGATCTCGATCTCACGCGGAGCGATCTTGCGGAAGACCAGGTCGCGGACCTGCGCGTCGTCCATGTCGGTGGTGAGTTCGCGCGGCGCGAGGTTGCGGCGCTGCCAGTGCTCGAGCAGTTGCTTGCGGGTGATGCGCCCGAGTTTGATGTCGGTGCCGCGGCCCGCCATGTTGGTCGCGATCATGACCGCGCCGAGTTGGCCGGCGTTCTCGACGATGTGGGCCTCGCGCTCGTGCTGCTTGGCGTTGAGGACCTCGTGCGAGACGCCGTGCTTCTGGCTGAGCATGCGCGCGAGCAGTTCGCTCTTCTCGACGCTGGTGGTGCCCACGAGGACGGGGCGCCCGATGTCGTGGAAGTTCTTGATCTCCTCGACGATCGCGTCCCACTTGTCCTTCGCGGTGAGGTAGACCACGTCGTTGAAGTCGCGCCGGATGACCGGGAGGTTGGTGGGGATCGACACGACGTCCAGTTTGTAGATGTCGTGGAACTCCTGGGCCTCGGTGTCGGCGGTGCCGGTCATGCCCGCGAGACGCTTGTACATCTTGAAGAAGTTCTGGATCGTGATCGTCGCGACGGTCTGCGTCTCCTGCTTGATGGGGACGGCTTCCTTCGCCTCCACCGCCTGGTGCAGGCCGTCGGACCACTGGCGACCGATCATCGGTCGCCCGGTGAAGGTGTCGACGATGACGACGCTGGGCTGGGTCTGCCCGGTCATGCGGTCGGGCACGTCCATGACGACGTAGTCGCGGTCGCGCTGGTAGACGGCGTGGGCGCGCAGCGAGTTCTCCAGCAGGTGGGGCACGTCGATGTTCTCGCCCACGTAGAACGAGCCGATGTCGGCGACCTTCTGCGCCTCGGTCACGCCGCTGTGGGTCAGGTGGGCCTGCTTGCGGTCCATCTCGACCTCGAAGTACTGCGTGAACCGGTCGCGGGCCTTCTCGAGCCCGGGCAGTTCGGCCTGCGCCTCCTTGAGTTTGCGCTGCATGTCGGGCACGGCGCCGCGATCGCGCGCGTTGCGGATGTCGCCCTCGAGGCCCTTGATGCGCCGCTTGCACGCCTCGACCTTCTCGTCGGCCTCCGACCACGGGCGGTTCTTCTCGACGAGGTGGCGCGCCAGGCGGTCGGCCATCTCGTAGCGGGGCTGGTCCTCGTGCGCGGGGCCCGAAATGATGAGCGGCGTGCGCGCCTCGTCGATGAGCGTGCTGTCGACCTCGTCGACGATCGCGAATTCGCGCCGGCGCTGCACCTGCTGGTCGACGGAACGCTTCATGTTGTCGCGCAGGTAGTCGAACCCGAAC
>JBQLZI010000072.1:0-10239 GCA_052168195.1 Phycisphaerales bacterium | reverse complement strand
TTCGGGTCAACGCCCTGATCGAGCAGCGCGACGATGACGCCGTCGCCGAGCGTGCGTTCCCACGCGGCCTCGATGTTGCTGTCGAGCCCTGCGGCGCCGCCGAACTGCCCGGTGTTGTTGTGGTGCCACTGGTCGGCGTAGAGCGGATCGTCGATCGAATTGACGGCCAACTCGAAGCGCATGTTCGGGACCGCGTAGCGGATGCCCGGCGCGGCGCGGAGGGCCGCGGCGACCTCGAACGCGCGGGCCGCGGTCTCGACGTCCGCGACCCAGACGTTGGGCGGGCCGCCGCCGCTGGGGGCCTCAAGACGTTGAATCGCTCCCGTCACGCCCGCGGCGCGGAGCCGATTCGCGACAACATACTCCGCAACAACCGGAATGAACGCGGCAACAACCCGGTTCGTCGCCGTGGCGACCACGGGGCCTCCCGGCCGCTGCGCGAGAGGGATCTCCGCGGCCGTCTGCGTCTGCGCCTCGGAGACGAGCGCGTAGAGCGGAAGACCGGCCTCGCCGGTCTCGAAACTCGGCTGATAGATGAATCGCGGGGGCTGTCCGGGCCTCTGCGGCCGCTCTCCGACGGGCTCGTCGGTGGTCGGCAGGTCCTCCGGCCCTGACTGCGCAAGGGCCGGCGCGGGGTGAAGCCAGCACAGCGCGAGCGACGCTCCGAGGAGAACGGTGATCGCGCTGCGGCAAAGGGTTCCCGGACTTGCCATACGGAAAGATATACGACGCCCGAGGTGAGGGCGGTTTCACGGAAATGTCCATACGGCCGCTGGGCTTAGCGGCCGCGGTCTTTCCGGATGCCGACGGCCCGAGCCAGAGGGTTGTCGAACGGCCGACGCTCGACAACCGAGTCGTGACCCTCGATGACCTCTCCGACGGCCTCGTCGAGGTCGTCGTCCTCGTCGTGGTTCACCGTGGCGGCTGGAAACCCTTCGCCGTCATCGGCGCTCCCCCCCTCTCCGTCGCCGAAGACGGGCTGGAGGGAAACGCGGAAGCGAAGACCGAGCGAATCGCGCAGAATCTGCTCGATCGCGTCGGCGCCGCCCGGGAACTCCGGCTGCTCCTCGGCGATCCGTCTGGCGAGCGCATCCATCGCGGTCTTCTCGACTTTCGACGCGAGGCCCTGGGCGATCTTCTCGACCCGGGGCCGGAGGATCGTCGCAAGGTACTCGTCCCAGTACGGCAGGGGCGGACGCGACCCGGCGTTGTTGGATTGCTGGCTCACGCGGAACTCCTCGGCCGAAACGGGGGATGCGATCTCGGGTACACCTTCTCGTCGGCAGAACCCGATATCCGCTTCATCCTACCAGCGCTGTTCGTCCGAAACCCCTGGTAGTTCCACGAGACGACCCGTTCCGGACGGGAGGAGCCGCGCATGGCCCGCAGAATCAATTGCCGTCTGGGCGCCCTCGCGGCTTTGGCGGTCTTCCTGTGCGGGGCCGCCGCGGCCCAGCCGGGCCGGGACGCCGACCCCGTGGAATCGATCCAGCGCGAAGCGCGGGCCGTTCGGCCGCTCGTCGAGCACGACGCGACCCGCAAGTTCCTCGACGCCTCGGCCGACCTGCCAAGGCCCGGCCCGCGAGTCATCTACTACAACCGAGTGACGCGCGACGCGCTCACAGAGGGAGAGGCGCTGGAGCGCGACGTCGCCCGCATCGAACGCGAGGGCTACGAACGCACCGAACTCTCCGAGCGGTATTTCTACTACACGCGTTACGGCAGCCCTATCGCCTACGCCCGCGCGCTCGATCTCGCGGTCGCGCACGGCGTGAAGACTTTCGACGGCGCCAAGATCCTCGACTTCGGTTACGGCGGCATCGGGCACCTTCGCATGCTCGCATCGCTCGGAGCGCACGCGGTCGGCGTCGACGTCGACCCCGTGCTCGACGCGCTCTACTCCACAGACCCGGCCGACACCGGCGTGATCCCCCGCGCCGACGTCGCCGACGACGGCCCGAACGGCTCACTGGGCGTGCATTCCGGGCAGTTCCCCAAAGACCGCACGCTCGCGAGCGCGATCGGCGACGGGTACTCGCTGGTCATCAGCAAGAACGTGCTCAAGCGCGGGTACATCCACCCGGACCGCGAGCCCGCGTCGCCCAACATGCTCATCGACCTTGGCGTTGACGACGCGGCGTTCCTTCGCGGCGTGCGCAACGCGCTCGCCCCGGGCGGCCTGCTCGTCATCTACAACCTCTACCCGAAGCAGAGCGGCCCCGACGAGCCCTACAAACCGTGGGCCGACGGGCGCTGCCCCTTCGACAAAGATGAACTGGAGTCCGAGGGCTTCGAGGTCATCGAGTACAACCGCGACGACACCGAGGCCGCACGCATGATGGGCGCGCGGTTGGGCTGGGGCACGCAGATGAACTTCGCCGAGGACCTCTTCGGGATGTACACGATCGCGCGCCGCCGCGAATGACCGCGATCCCGAGTCAGCAGGTCCTGTCACACTGGGCAAGCGTCCGAATGGCCCCGGTGGGAGTTGAACCCACACTTCCCTCGCGGGAACGCGGATTTTAAGTCCGCTGCGTCTGCCGATTCCGCCACGGGGCCGCGACGACGCCGATCGTAGGTCCCGCGATTTCCCCCTACTTCCGGCGAATCTCCCGGGGGTTTTCCGGGGTGCTTATGGTATAAAACTCCAGTGCTGATCGTGACTTGCGCTGGAACTGTCCCGCCGGCCCGCCGATGCTCTCGGTGGCAGTTTCCATTCAGCGGGGCAGGGCAGACGTCATGAGACAGACACGGCGCTTCGCACTCGGCTTCGTCGCGGTCATCGCGTTGTGCGTGGGCGCAGGGGCTTCGCAGCCCGCGGCGGAATCCACGCACGATGATGCGCCGCACGATCTCCGCCCGCGCGCACCATGGCGCGCCCCAGTCGGGGTGCGCATCACCGACGCCCACGCCGCCGACGTCATCTACGTGAAGTTCCTCGACGACGCCGACGTTCGTGCGCACAACGGCGGTCTCGCCCACGCCGACCTTCGGATCGCGAATCTCCCCATCGCGCAGTGGCGTCCCGTGCACGACCTGCCTCCCGCCCGGCTCGACGCGATGCGCACCAACGCCGAACGCTCCAGCGGCAAGCGTCTCGCTGACATGACAACCGAGTTCTTCGCATTCGTTGCCGACGGCCGCGACGCGCAGGCGGTCCTCGACGCGCTGAATGCCCTCGACGCTGTGGAGGTTGCCCTCCCCGTCCCCAAGCCGCCCGCGCCCCCGCTGCCGCCGAACTTCGAGCCCAACCAGGGCTACCTCCTCGCGTCGCCGGCCGGGGTCGACGCGCTCCACGCGTGGAGCGACGCAGGAACGCGCGGCGCCGGCGTTTCGATCGTCGATCTTGAGTACGTCTTCGACGCGAGCCACGCGGATCTCCCTTCCGTGGGGATCATCGGGAACACGCCGGTTGATCCGGGCTTCGGCCCCGACCACGGGACCGCGGTGCTCGGGCAACTCGCCTCCCTCAACAACGGGTGGGGCACGACGGGCATCGCGAGCGATTCCGACATCTATTTCGCCGGGACGTTCGCGAACAGCGTCTGGAACGTCGGCGCCGCGATCACCAACAGCGTCAACGCGCTCAACCCGGGCGACGTGATCCTGATCGAGCAGCAGATGGGCGGGCCCAACGGGGAGTTCATCCCCATCGAGTGGTTCCCCTCGTGGCACAACGCCGTGGTGAACGCGGTCGCGAACGGGTTCATCGTCGTCATGGCCGCGGGCAACGGCGGGCAGAACCTCGACGACCCGATCTTCAGCCAGGGCAACGGCGGACACTGGCCGTTCCTCCCCGAGAACGATTCCGGCGCGATCATCGTCGGCGCCGGCGCCGCCCCCACCGAGTTCGGCGGGACCGGCACGCCGCGCTCGCGGCTCTCGTTTTCGACCTACGGCTCGCGCGTCAACCTTCAGGGCTGGGGCCAGCGCGTCTGGACGACCGGCTACGGGGGCGCGTACAGCGCCGAAGGCCCGCAGTTCGAGTACACCTCGTCGTTCAGCGGCACATCAAGCGCTTCGCCCATCGTGGCCGCCGCCTGCGCACTGGTCCAGTCGGTCTACAAGGACGCCAACGAGGGCGCAACGCTCACCTCGCGTCAGATGCGCGAACTGCTCGCCTCGACCGGCGCGGCCCAGCAAAGCGGCTCGAACCCTGCGACGCAGAACATCGGACCGCTGCCCGACATCGCCGCGGCAATCGCTGCGCTCCCGGTCACGATGCCCTGCGAAGGGGACACCAACGGCGACAACATCATCAACTTCGCCGACCTCTCCACGGTCCTCACCGATTTCGGGCGCAGCGGGCGCAACCTCCTGGGCGACATCGATCACGACGACGACGTGGACTTTGCCGATTTCAACCTGGTGCTGACGAACTACGGCGTCGACTGCCGCTGATCGCCACAACCCAAAACGAACAACGCCCCGCCGGGTCTCGGCGAGGCGTCGTCGTCATTGGTCACGATCCGTGAAGGATGGTGAAATGGGCAGTCCCGGACTTGAACCGGGGACACCCGCATTTTCAGTGCGGTGCTCTACCAACTGAGCTAACTGCCCGGGATGTCGTCCCCGGACCGATCCTCACGGGCCGGTTCGGGACCGGGGAAGGTAGCACCCCCCTCGCGGGAGGGTCAAGCATGGCCCCCTTCATCGGCCGCAGACGACCCGCCCTCCTCCGCTTCTTCCGCCGATGCAATACGCTGCCGACGCCGGCGTTTGCCCCCTCGAAGGACGATGCGACTGATGGCCGAGCCCAGAGCGTCCGGGAACCGAGACCGCGCGGACCAGCGTCCCGCCGCGCCGGAGTCGCCGACGCCCGACCTGCCCTCGCTCCTCGCGGCCGCCCGTCGCGGCGAGGCAGACGCGTGGGCCTCGCTCGTGTCGATCTACGCCCGCAGGGTCTACGCCTTCGCGCGCTCGAAGCGTCTGCGTGAGGACGAGGCCGAGGAGGTCGCCCAGTCGGTGTTCGCGACGGTGTCCATCAAGGTCCAGCAGGGCGCGTACGACGAGCGCGGCTCGTTCGAGGCGTGGCTCTTCCAGATCGCGGCCAACCGCGTCCGCGACGCCTTGCGCAAGTCCCGCCGCGCCCACGCAGCGATGGACGCATTCCGCGACTCCGCCGACGCGCCCGGCCGCTCGCACGCCGACGCCGAACCGACGGACGACGCCGAGATCGACGGCCTCCGCCGCGCCCTCGCCGATCTCCCCGAGCCCGACCGCGAGATCATCGGCCTGCGGCACCACGCGGGCATGTCGTTCAAGCACATCGCCGCCATGCTCGGCGTGCCGGTGGGCACGGCCCTTGCCCGGCACCACCGGGCCCTGAAGAAACTCCGCGACTCGCTCGAACCGGGCGACAACACTCCCGACGAGACCAACCCATGACGACCGACCACGACAACCTGACGCCCCGCGAGCGGGCGCTTGCGCAGTCGCTCGATCGCAGCGCCGCTTCGTTCCGCGCCGAGCCCGACGCGGGATTCGAATCACGCGTGCTCGCCGCGGCCATGCACGCCGAGCCCGAGCCGCCCGTGATCGCGACGATCCGCCCTCGCGTCCACTCGCTGCTCGGGGTCGCCGCCGCCGCGGTTGTTCTCCTCGCCTTCGGCGCGGTCGCGCTCGTCTCGATGCGCGGCGCCGGGGCGCCGCCCGCGTCCGCGGTGGTCGCGCAGAGCGAAGACGTCCTCGACGACATCGACGCGTGGCTCGCCCTCGACGATGGCGTCTTCCGCCGCGCCAACCTCACCACGTTCCGCGCGGAACTCGAGTCCGCCGACACGCCCGTCTCGTTCGACGATGTGGGCCAGAGCGACATCGACCTCGAGGAGTGGATGTGACCATGCGCCGGCGCTTCACGAGTCCCCGAACCATCCTCCGAACCGGCGCGGCCGTCGCGTGCGTGGCGGCCGCGCTGGCCGGAGGACCCTCTCATGCCCAGCCCGGACGCGGGTTCGATGACCGCCCGCCCGAGGGCGAATTGACGCCCGAACGCCTCCGGGAGCGCATCGAGTCCCGCCTCGCCGAGGTCCGGTCGGAAGAGGCCACTCTCGAAGACGCCCTCGCCGCGCTCGACGACGGCGCCCCGGCCCAGGAAGTCGTCCGCGACATCTTCCGCGACCGCCGCCGCGACGACGACCGACACGAGATCACCGACGCCGATCTCACGCCCGAACGCCGCGAAGCCATGCTCGCGTTCCTCCGCGAGACCGCTCCCCCGCTGGCCGACCGCGTGGAGCGTGAACTCGAGGAGAACCCGGCGCGCAGCGACGAGATCTTCCGCCGCCTCGCGCCGCGGGTGCTCCCCCAGATCGAACTCCGCGAGCGTGATCCCGAACTGTTCGACCTCCGCGCCAAGGCGATGCGTCTCGACTGGCGCATCCGCCAGGCCGCGTGGAGGTCCCGATTCGGCGAGGAGGCCGAACGTGAAAGCGAGCGTCGACGTCTCGAATCGCTGATCGCGGAGCGCGTCGACGCCACGCTGGAGGAACGCGCCCTGATGCTCGCCCGCTTCGAGAAACGCATCGAGACGATGCGCGCCGAACTCGACGCCGAACGGGAACGCCGCGAACAGATCGTCGCCGAGAAGATCGCCGAGATCGAACGCGGCGAGTTCGACCGGGGCCGACGCGGCGACGGCCGCCGCGACCGCTGAACCAGCGCCCTCGCAGCCGCGAGCGGCGAACGTGGTATCGTTCCGTGCATGCAGGAGCCACGGGCCGTGCCGGCGCTGCTCGCGCCGCCGCGGAAACGCGACAACCCGTTCACCCGATCCGTCGCCGGACTCGTCGGCGCGGCGGTGCTCGTGGTCATGATCGGCGCCTGCCTCTTCACGCTTCCCTGGACGCTCGGCGACTCGCCGATCTCCGGCGCGCCGCGCTACCGCGCGGGGATCCTCGACGCCTCGCGACTGCCGCCGGCGTGGATGCCGCACTCCGAATCCGAGCGGGCGCAACTCGACGCCGCGGGCGCGCAGATCGCCCGGCTCCGCACGGCGCAGGACCTGGGCGTCACCGTCGACGAAGCGCCCGAGCCGACACCCAAGCAGATCGACGCCGCCGAGCCCTTCTTCCTGCTGGGCGCCGACCAACTCGGGCGCGATCTGCTCACGCGCATCCTCGCGGGCGGGGGCATCTCGCTGGGCATCGGCATCTCCGCCGCGCTCATCAGCGTCGTCATCGGCACGGCGTACGGCATGACCGCAGGCTGGTTCGGCGGACGCGTCGACGCCACCATGATGCGCATCGTCGACATCCTCTACGGCTTGCCGTACATCCTCCTCGTCGTGTTGCTCGCCGTCGCCGCCGACGCGATCGCCGACCAGCAGATCAGCCGGAGCGTCGCCGAGACAGCCGCGCAGCGGGAAGCGTTCATCGAGCGCGAAGTCGCCGCGCTCCCGCCCGACCTGCGCGACGACCCGGAAGCGACGCAGGCGATCGAGGCCAGGGCCACCGCGCGATACAAAGTCACCGCGGCAGAATCCCAGCGAAGCGTCGTCAACATCGTCACGCTGCTCGTCGCGATCGGCGGCGTGTCATGGCTGACCATGGCGCGCGTCATCCGCGGTCAGGTGCTGAGTCTCAAGAACCAGCCGTTCGTCGAGGCCGCCCGCGCCGTCGGCGCCCCGACGCGCCGCATCTTCCTCAAACATCTTCTGCCGAACCTGCTCGGGCCGATCATCGTCTACGCGACGCTCACCGTGCCGCAGGCGATCCTGCAGGAGTCGTTCCTTTCCTTCCTCGGCATCGGCGTGATGCCCCCGATGCCCAGTTGGGGCAACCTCGCGGCGGAAGGGCTCAACGAACTCAACACCGTGCATTCGCGATGGTGGCTGCTCGTCTTCCCCTGCGCCATGCTCGGCATCACGCTGCTCGCGCTGAACTTCGTGGGCGAGGGGCTCCGCGAGGCGTTCGACCCGAGGCGGGCGCGGTGACGCCGAACGACGCCACCCCCCTGCTCGAGATCCGCGACCTGCGCGTCTCCTTCGACAACAAGGGCGGCCCGCGCATCCTCGCCGTCGACGGCGCGGGCATGAGCGTCTACGACGGCCAGACCCTCGCCGTGGTCGGCGAGTCGGGCTGCGGCAAGTCGATCACCGCGCTCAGCGTGCCCGGGCTCGTGCCCACGCCGCCCGGCCGCTACGACGCCGGACGCGTGCTGCTCCGCGACGCGCACGGCGACTCCGTCCGCGACCTGCGTTCGCTCGACCAACGCGCCTTCCGCGCCGTCCGCGGCGGGGAAATCGCCATGATCTTCCAGGAGCCCATGTCGTCGCTCAACCCGGTCTTCACCATCGGGGAGCAACTCCGCGAGGCCGTCCGCCTCCACCAGTCGGCGCCGTCGAAGCGCATCGACGAGATCGTCGTCGAATCGCTCGAGGCCGTCGGCATCGTCGACGCGAGGAAGCGGCTCCGCGCCTACCCGCACGAGTTCTCGGGCGGCATGCGCCAACGCGTGATGATCGCCATGGCCCTCGCCTGCGCGCCGCGCGTGCTGCTCGCCGACGAACCCACCACCGCGCTCGACGTGACCGTGCAGCGCCAGATTCTCGAACTCATCGACGCGCTCCGGCGCGAGCGCGGTATGGCCGTGGTCCTCATCACGCACGACCTCGGCGTTGTCTCGGAACGCGCGGACGTCGTGTGCGTGATGTACGCGGGCCGCGTCGTCGAGTACGCCCGCCGCGACGACCTCTTCGCGCGACCCCTGCACCCGTACACCCGCGGTTTGCTCGCCTGCGTCCCGCGTCTGCGCGAACGCAAGGATCGGCTCGCGACCATCGCGGCAAGCGTCGGCGCGAAGCCGACCTTTCCAAACGCGGTCGACGCGCTGCGCGGCCTTCAGCCCTGGTGGCCGTGGGACGACGCGCCGGAAGACCTGCTCCGCGCGGAAGGGCCCGGGGACGACTCCTCGCTCGTCGAAGCGGCGCCCGAGCACTGGGTCGCCGCGTGGAGGACCGAGAACGCCTCCCGCCGCGAACTGCCCCGCGGAACCGCGCCGAGACTTTCGCCGGTTCTCGCGCACGCCTCCGGGGCCGGGGTATCCTGACTCCATGCGGTCGCTGATCCTCGCCGATGGTTCGTTCGCGTCGCGTGAGCGCGCGATGCTGGCCCGTCTCGAGGTCGGTCTCGCCGACGAGGGCGTCCGCGTGGTCCGCGCCACGCCCATCCCCCCCGCGGCCGAATCCCTCGACAACCCCTACCTCCGCTGGATCAGGTTCCCCGAACCGTCCACCCCGCTGTTCGCGTCCGTCTGCGCCCGCGCCCTGCTCGAAGACCTGCGAACCCTCAAGGAACTCTCGACGCAGGACTCCGAACCGATCGACGTCGTTCATGTCTTCGGCGACAACGCCTGGGCCACGGGCGAGCGTCTCGCGCGCCGGCTCGACGCCGCGCTGATGTACGAAGTCTGGTCCGAACCCGCGATGCAGCGCGCGGTCTCGATCGCCAAGGCGCTGAAGGCCCAGGACGAGGACGCACGCCGCCGCGTGTGCTTCCTGTGCCCCGACGAGCAGACCGAACGCCGACTCGGCGATCTCGCGCCGTGGTCGACCAGGCGCCTCGCTACCTGGGGCGCGCACGCGGGTGATCCGCCCGAGCACTGGCCCAAGCGCCGCGGCACGCTCTCGGTGCTGCTGATCGGCGCGGGCGGCGACGTCCCCTCCTGCCGCGCCGCGCTGGACGCGCTCGCGCGGGTGCGCAAGGCGGTCCCGAACCTGCTCATCTTCATCGACGCCGCGCTGGTGCGCACGTCCAACGCGCTCTGGAAGCACGCCGGACGCCTGAAACTCCTCGACTGCGCCTCGGTCATCGAGGACACCGAGAGCCGGCGCGAACTCTCGCTCCACGTCGACGCCATGCTCGTGCCCGAGCAACTCCACGAGCACCGGACCATCCTCCTCGACGCGATGACCCACGGCGTGGCCGTCGTCGCGCGCGCGGGATGCCCGATGTCCGCGCTCCGCGACGGGGAGACCGCCATGCTCCTCGACGATCCCGACGCCGACGCGTGGGAGCGCGCGCTGGGCGGCATGTACCTCGAGCAGGCCAGGACCCAGGAACTCACGCGCAACGCCGCCGAGTTCGTGCGCCAGTCGCGCCCCGCGAGCGGCCACGTCCGGGGCGCCATCGCCGCCTACGAAGCCATCGCGGGCGCCGACCCCGTGTCGTTTGCCGCGGGAGCGCGCGTGCGCTGACCGCTTGCGTCCGCGCGGTTTCGGGGCACACTTCAGGCGAGAGG
>JBQLZI010000071.1:0-10257 GCA_052168195.1 Phycisphaerales bacterium | reverse complement strand
TCTACATCCAGGCCTCGCCCAACGTCGGGACGCAGGCGCTGCTGCTCGCGTACTCCACGACCGTCGGCGATCGCGCCGAAGTCGAGGGCGACGCGAACGGCGACGGGGTGGTGAACTTCGGCGATCTCAACGCCGTGCTGTCGACGTTCGGCGGCGTCGGCGCCGCGCAGGCGGGCGACGTCAACGCGGACGGCCGCGTCGACTTCGCCGACCTCAACGAGGTGCTGAGCCACTTCGGCGCCTGAGCAACCCCGCATCATCACGCTTTGCTCTTGCAGCGACCGGCGCTCTCTCGTGGGCGCCGGTCGTTGCTTCCTGCGCTCAGTCGCGCCTCGGTCCGCGACGGTGCAGTTCACGCTCGGAAAGTTGTTCCTCGCGTCCGATGTCGGGCTGCGAGCCGGTGAGCACGCCGCGCATGATCTCGAAGAGCGTGCGCGGACGGGAATGCTTGGCCTTCATGTACACCGCGGTGTGGGCATCGACGATGATGAGCGCGAGGCGTGGATCGTCGGGCCCGCCGTCGCGCTCGCCGCCCTCGTCCTCGAACCACGCTTTCCAGTCGGGCTGGTGGAGTTCGCGGATCGTCTCGCGGTCCTGCGAGATCGTCGCGGTTCCGCTGACAGACACCCACTCCATGGTCTTGGGGTCGAGGTAGCCGATGCTGACCTGCGGGTTGGCTTCGATTTCGTCGACCTTGTGCGTCTCGATGTTCGTGACGAACCAGAGATCGCCGAGATGATTGTGATCCTGCGTCGCCATCGGGCGCGTCACGAGCATGCCGTCCGGGCGGCTCGTGGTGAGCATCGCGATCTCGATGTCCTCGATGAGGTCGTAGAGTTCGTCGAGTTTCTTGTTCGTCGTGGCGGGCGCGGCCATAGAAGGCCTCCTCAGGTGGGTGGAGATTTGTTCAATCTGAGTCTCCGCCGCCCCGATTGGATCGCCGTTGCGCCGGGCTGAAAAACAAATAACCCCGACGCGTGGTCGGGGTGAGATGAAGTGGAGCCGGGGGGAATCGAACCCCCGTCCCGATGCAGTCTGCGCATCGCCTCTACGCGTGTAGTCGTCGATTTGATCTCGGCCTCACGTCCGCCGACGACGGCGTCGCAGATCGGCCATGATCCCGGTGGTTTCTCGCGCGTTCATCCCCGGGGTCGCCGGATGTGCGCCAGCCCGCTGTCGTCGATCCCCGCCGTAGCGGGCGTGTGGCGGGGATCGCGCTGCTGAAATCTCAGGCAGCGAGAGCGTACTGCGTGTTGGCAGTTATGAATGTGCACGCTTGATGACGCGGCTATGCGTGCGCCGCGACGCGCCACGATGCGAAGTCCATGCCCGGTCGAAACCTGTCGGCCCCATGGTGTCAAAGAGCCGCGCGGGGTGGCCGCGCGTCCGGAACATAGTACGCACGAGGTCGGGCCGTGTTCGGCTTCATCCGCGTTTCATCCCGTCCGGGTACGACCAGATCGTGCAGGACTTCCTGAAACAGTGGGGAGAGGCCGCGGTCACCACGCTGGGCTTCTTCTGGATGGCGTTCTGGGCGTTCTGCCTCGGCTACACGATCAGTTCGGCCATCCAGGTGCTGGTGACGCGGGAACGCATGCGCCGGTCGATGGGCGAGGACGGGCCGAAGTCGGTTGCGCTGGGGACGTTCTTCGGGTTCATCTCCAGTTCGTGCAGTTTCGCCGCCCTGAGCACGGCCCGGGCCCTGTTCCAGAAGGGTGCGGGCCTGGCGCCGGCGTTGGCGTTCCTCCTGGCGTCGACGAATCTGGTCGTCGAACTGGGCATCCTGATCGTGCTGTTCCTGTCGTGGCACTTCGTCGTGGGGGAATACCTGGGCGGCTTGGTGCTGATCGCCGTGACGTGGCTGCTCGTGCGGCTCACCGCGCCGAAAGGGTTAGTCGCGAAAGCACGTGAGCACGCGCGCCGGGAGTTCCCGGAAGAAGAGTCGGACATCCCGGACTGGCGGAAACTCGCGCGCTCGCGCGAGGGGTGGCGGAAGATCGGTCGGCGCTACTTCATGGAATGGGGGATGGTCTGGAAGGACGTGGCGTTCGGCTTCACGGTCGCGGGGGTGATCGCGGTGTTCGTGCCGGCGGAGTTCTTCCGCGCGCTCTTCGTGGGCAGCGGCGGGGAGGGAACCGAAGCGTGGTGGCAGGTCGTGCTGCACACGCTCATCGGGCCGCTCGCCGCCTTCTTCACGTTCATCGGGTCGATGGGCAACATCCCGCTGGCCGCGGTGCTGTTCGGCTCGGGGGTGAGTTTCGCGGGGGTGATGGCGTTCATCTTCTCGGATCTGGTGGTGTTCCCGGTGCTGCGCATCAGTGCGCGGTACTTCGGGTGGAAGATGGCGGCGTACATCCTGGGCGTGTTCCTGGTGAGTCTCGTCGTCGCCGCGCTCACGATGCACTACGGGTTCTCCGCGGTCGGGATGCTCCCCGAGCCGTCGGCCGCGAAGGTGGCCCAGACCGAGCCGGGCGAGCGGTTCAAGGTCGACTACACGCTCTTCCTGAACGTCGCGTTCGCCGCGGGGTCGGCGGCCTTCGCGTGGCTCGCATGGAGCGGCGCGCGGAACTCGAACTCCAGCGACGACGGCGACGGCGGCAAGGCGTCGGTGATGGACCGCATCCTCTTCGCGCTCGCGATGTGCTCGTTCGCGTGGCTCGGCGTCGGCGTGGTGCTCTTCTTCACCGTGGCCTGAGGGTCACCGAGTCGAGGCGTTCCCCACGCGCCGGGCTTCGTTTGCCGCGGCGGCGAGGATCGGTTCGGTCTTCGCCGGGTCGACGTCGAGCGAGTGCGCGACGACCTCGCCCGCGGGCTCGGCGCCCATCAGCGCGAGCGTCGCGCGGAGTTGGGTGAAGCACATCGCGTTGAGATCATCAAGAGGCCCACCGACCGCGCCGAGGAGCACCGAGCGGCACGCCAGCAGACCGCGCGGCCCCTGGGCCGAGTAGCGGAAGGTCTTCCCCGGCTGGGCGACGGCGTCGAGCCACTGCTTCAGGCGCCACGGCGGGCCGAAGTTCCAGACCGGCGTCGCGATAACCAGCAGATCGCAGCGCAGCAGGGGATCGAGCAGCAGGTCGAGCCCGGCGAGGTGGGTTCGTTCGTCGTCAGTGAGCGGGCGGTGGTGGGAGGCGTGCAGGGCCGCGGCCCCGCGGGAGGCGAGGTCGACGGAGTGGCCCTTCGCGAAGAGGTCCAGATCGCAGAGCGAGAAGGACGCGTCGGCGGACCGCAGGCCGTCGACGAAGGCGTCGGCGAGGCGTCGCGAGCGCGACTCGGCGGGGTTGGGGCTCGCGATGACGCGGTGGACGAGCAGGGCGGGGCCTTTCGGATCGTGGGCTGCCGGAGAACGATACGATCGCCGCGATGGACGAGCAGATTCGACTGGGCGTGATCGTTCCCGCCGCCGGCGCCTCGCGGAGGTTCGGCGGTCGGAGCAAACTGGATGAAGACCTCGGCGGCCGGCCGGTGCTGCAGCGCACGGTCGAGATGTGGATCAACCGTCCGGAGGTTGCCCGCGTGGTCGTGGCCGGGCCGATCGAGCCCCCGGGCGCATGGGAAGAGTTCACGCTGCGCCACGGCGACCGGCTGTCGCTGCTGGGCGCGGTGCTGTGCAAGGGCGGGAAAACCCACCGCTACGAAAGCGTGGGCCACGCGCTGGCGGAGATGGGCGACGATGTCACCCACATCGCGGTGCACGACGGCGCGCGGCCGTGCGCGAGCGGGGCGCTGCTCGATCGCGTGCTGCAGGCGGCGATGAAGTTCCCGGCGGTGATCCCGGCGATCGACCTGCCCGACACGATCAAACGTGTGGCCGCCGACGAGGTGAAGGACGAAGGCGTGGACCCGCTGGCGGACATCCTCGGGATCGGCGGGGGGGACTCGGGCGCTGGAGCGGCGGGGAAGGGCCGCTACCGCGCGGTGGAGGAGACATTGAGCCGCGAGCGCGTGGTGGCGGTGCAGACGCCGCAGGTGTTCGAGGCGGGGCTGCTGCGCCGCGCGTACGCGCAGCGGAACCTCGAGAGCACGGATGATGCACAACTCGTCGAGCGGCTGGGCGAGCGGGTCGTGGTGGTGGAGGGGGAGCCGACGAACATCAAGATCACGCGTCCGAGCGACATGAAGATCGCGATGGCGGCGCTGGGGCTGAAGCCCGCGGCGGAGCGCGAGGCGCATAAGCGGTTCTGAAGATCGTGTCAGGGCGCGGACAGAAAGCGGCGCGGGCGTTTTCCGAGGAAGATGGGACGATGGACGAAGGACTGCACAACGCGACGGGGATGAAGATCGGGCCCGAAGAGGAGATCTGGTCGGGGCGGCCCAGCCAGTGGGTGAACGTCGTCCCGTTAGCGCTCTGCGTGCTGATCATCCCGATCCCGTACGCGATCTACCGCTGGCTCGCGATCCGCTGCACCCGCTACACGCTGACCACCCAGCGGCTGCGCCACACCCACGGCATCCTCAACCGTCACCACGACGACATGGAGCTGTACCGGATCAAGGATGTGACGGTCAGCGAGCCGCTGCTCCAGCGCATGGTGGGTCTGGGCTCGGTGAAACTCGTGACGAGCGACGCGACCACGCCCGAGATGACGCTCCCGGCGATCAAGGAGCCGCTGACGGTGCTGGAAGCCGTGCGCGAGCAGGTCGAGTCGCTGCGGCGCTCGCGCGGCGTGCGGGAGTTTGATGTTGTGTAAACTAGGGCTTGCCCCGGGTGATCAGCGGCTTATTTCTGCCAGCATCCCGCTATTCTGCCGAACTTCATTCGGAGAATATGCATGGCTGATCATTCGAGTCTCACCAAGCACGGGCTATTGATTGTTTTGCCGGGGTTTCAACTGGCGCTTTCTTGGATTGCCTTGATGTTTCTCTCGCTCATCACAGCGATCCTCGTTGCGGTTCCGCTCATCGCGAATGAGTCCTACATCGAGCGGGCAAAACTGGTTCTCGGCATCGTCCAAGAGGGGCGAGCCGTCTTCGTGGACGACGGGCAGGTGCGCCAGTTTTCCAAGACGTACCTTTTCTGGACGCCGGATGACACGACTCCGCAACGCCACGAACAGCACGCCGACCTTCAGAACTGGTTATCCAGCAGTTTTGGCGGTTGGACATCTTGGTCAGTGTCTGGGGGCGTCGCGTCGGGAGAGGTGAGCAGCGGTATTCTTTATCAGGTGTCGCTGGATGCGAGCAAACCCGATGTCCCGACGGTGACTTTGCGCGAAGTGTACTACGCCATCTTTGACGAACCGACCTCGTACCTGGTGGTCACGCCCCACTTTGTTGCAGGCGAAGACCTGGAATAATCAGTCTCGTTTCCTGTGTTGTCATGGTCCGTAAGCGTTGTTGGCGGGTGTCGTTGTCGTGTTCGCAGGCAACAGCGGCGCTCGCTTGCCGCTCATCGCGATCGCGACGGCGGCGACGATGAGCAGCATCGCGAGGTAGTCGCGCGGGCGCGGTTGTTCCTTGAGGATGTAGAGCGTGAAGACGGTGAAGACCGTGAGGGTGATGGCTTCCTGGAGGATCTTGAGCTGGGTGGCGCTGAACGGGCCGCCGAAGTTCGCGTGGCCGAGCCGGTTCGCGGGCACCTGCAGCGCGTACTCGGGCAGCGCGATGAGCCACGAGATCCCGATGGCCAGCAGCAGCGGCCAGCCCTTCTTCGTGAGGTGGAAGTACCACGCGAAGGTCATGAACGTGTTGGAGAGAACGAGGAGGAGGACGGCGGCGAGAGCGCGGGTCATGGGTGAGAATTGTACCTCTGCGCAGAAAAAACCCCGCGTGGGCGGGGTGTGATGGATCGATGTTTGAGAAGAAGACCCTCCCCCTCACCCCTCCCACGGTGTGGGAGGCGAGTTGCGGGCTGCTTCAGTTCTCCGGAGCGTCGGCGGAGACGACTTCCTTGAACGCCGCGCGGAGTTTGCGGGTCAGCGGGCCTTCCTTGCCCGAGCCGATGACGGTGTCGTCGACCTGGGTGACGGCGATGACCTCGGCGGCGGTGCCGGTGAGGAAGATCTCGTCGGACGCCTTCACGTCCTCGACCTTCATCCACTTCTCCTCGACCTTGAGGCCGAGTTTGGGCGCGAGTTCCTTGATGACGAAGGAGCGGGTGATGCCGTCGAGCATGCCGGTCTCGATGGGCGCGGTGTAGATGACGCCGTTCTTGATGGTGAAGAGGTTGTCGCCCGAGCACTCGCCGACGAAGCCCTCGGTGGAGAGCATGATGACCTCGAGGCAGCCGGCGTCGATGGCTTCCATCTTGGCGAGGACGTTGTTGAGGTAATTGAGGGACTTGAGTTTGGGGTCGAGGCAGGCGGTGGGGGTGCGCGGGCGCTTGGCGACGACGACGCGCATGCCGTTCTCGTACATCTCGGGGGGGTAGAGGGCGATCTTGTCGGCGATGCAGATGACGCCGGCCTTGGGGCACTTGCGGTAATCGAGCCCGAGGGTGCCGACGCCGCGGGTGACAATGAGCCGGATGTACCCGTCTTTGAGGCCGTTGGCGCGGATGCACTCGTGCATGACCTTGTGCATCTCGTCTTTGGAGTAGGGGATGTTGATGCGGATGGCCTCGGCGTTGCGGTAGATGCGCTCGAGGTGGGACATCGATTTGAAGATGCGGCCGTTGTAGAAGCGGATGCCCTCGAACACGCCGTCGCCGTAGAGGAGGCCGTGGTCGTAGACGGAGATCTTGGCCTCGTGCTTGGGGAACATCTCGCCGTCGATCCAGATGAGCGGCTTGTCCTCGATCACGACGGGGGACTCGGGCATGGGGGCCTTCCGGGAGACGGGTGCGGTGGTCATCAGGGATCCTCCTTGCGAGATGACGGGAGGGGTCGGAAGCATGAAAACGCCCGAAGCGGGCGAGGGTTCATGGTACCCGATGGGGGTTGGGGGGGTGGCGGCGCGGGGCGCAAACGGGGGCGCGATTCCCGCTGAGCGCGTGTGAGGGCGGTTTTTTGCGGACGTACGAGACCCTCCCTTCCCCCGCAGGCGAGCAGCGGGGAAGGAACGAGATCACGCTCGGAGTTCGGCGGCGACCTTGTCCTTTAACGCCTCGACGAGTCGGGCGACCTGCGGGTCGACCTCCTCATGGCGCAGGGTGCGCGAGGGGTCGCGGAAGCGGAGGCGGAACGTCACGGATTTGCGCCCGGCGCCGAGTTGCTTGCCCCGGTAGACGCCCACGAACTCGGCGCCGTCGAGCATCGGCAGCGAGGAGTCGTCGATGATGCGCTCGACCGCGCTCCAGGCGATGTCCTCGGCGACGACGATCGACAGGTCGCGCTCGATCGAGGGGAACGCCGGCAGCGAGCCGACGACCGCGGCGGGCGGGTAGTGCGCGATGAGCGGCTCGAGCCCGATCTCCGCGGCGATCACGCTCACGCCCAGATCGTGCTTGGCGCGGGCCTTGTCGGTCAGCAGGCCGAAGTAGCCCAGCGGCGTGCGCACGCCGTCGCGTTCGAGGATGAGCCGCGCTGTCGCGTCGGCGCGGAGCGCGACGAAGGGAGTGCGGCCGGTCTCGACGAGGACGCGGGCCTTGTCGCCGTGGAGTTCCGCGACGAGCGCTTCGACAACGCCCCGGATGGTGCGCACGGCGAGTTGCGCGTCGGGCGCGTCCATGAGCAGCGCGACGTTGCGGTGCTCGACGGTCTCGCCCTTCTCGGTTTCCGCGAAGACGGAGGCGATCTCGAAAAGACGCACGCCGTGCGCACCGGATGCGCCCAGCGCGGTCTCGGCGCCGGCGTCCTGGTTGATCTTGCGGCAGCGCAGCAGCGAGGGGATCACCGACGGGCGCAGCGCGGGCTCGCCCTTGCGCCGGTTCTCGTCGACCGCGAGAGGGCGCAGTTCTGGGGGGATGAAGTCGGCGGCGTCGTCGCGCGTGACGAACGAGAACGTGACGGTCTCGAAGAATCCCGCGCCGACGAGGATCGCGCGGAGCGCCGCCTGGGCGCGCTGGCGGTCGTTGGGTTTCGCGGCCTTCGCGGGGATCGCCTCAAGGATCGGCACACGGTCGAGCCCGTGGATGCGCCCGATCTCCTCGATGAGGTCCACCTCGCGCGTGAGGTCGGGTCGGTGGGGCGGGATCTCGGCGCGGATGGCGTCGGCGTCGACGTGCGCGTCGATCTCGAGCGACGTGAGGATGCGCGCCTGCTCCGCGGGTTCGACGCGGACGCCCAGCAGGTCATCGCACCGCTTCGTGCGCATGGACACGACGGTGGGGGAGGGCAGCGCGGGCCCGGTGTCGATGAGCCCTTCTTCGAGCGTGCCCCCCGCGACTTCGAGGATGAGTTTCGCGGCGCGGGCGGAGGCGTAGTCGATCGAGCGCGGGTCGACGACGCGCTCGAAGCGCGCCGACGCGTCGGTGCGGATCTGGAGCCGTCGCGCTGGGCGGCGGATGGTGGCGGGCCTCCACGTCGCCATCTCGAGCACGACGTCGGTGGTCGATTCCGTGACGCTGCTGTCCTCGCCGCCGATGACGCCCGCGAGCGATGTGGCGCGTTCGGCGTCGGCGACGACGAGTTCGTCTTCGCGGAGGGTGCGCTTCACGCCGTCGAGGGTTTCGAGGGGCTCGTTCTTGTTCGCGTAGCGGATGATGAGCGCGTCGCCCGCGAGTTTGGCGCGGTCAAAGACGTGGGAGGGGTTGCCGAGTTCGAACAGGACGTAGTTGGTCACGTCGACGACGTTGTTGATGGAGCGCTGGCCGACGGCTTCGAGGGCTTCGACGAGCCACTTCGGCGAGGGGCCGACCTTCACGCCGCGTATGACCCGGGCGGTGAAGCGCGGGCAGTCGTCGAAGGCGCGGTTTTCGACGCTCACGCCGGCGACGCTCGCGGGCTTCGCCTCGCCCCGGGACGGGGCGTCGAACGCAATCGCTTCCGGAGCAACGAGTTGCCTGCCGGTCACGGCCGCGATCTCGCGGGCCACGCCCAGGTGGCTCATGCAGTCGCCGCGGTTCGAAGTGATCTCAACATCCAGCCGCGTGTCGCCGCTCGGCAGCGGCTCGATCGACTCGAGGGGAAAGCCCGCGCGCAGGAGGGCGTCCTCGGCCTGCTCGGCGGTGAGGGGACCGGGGGCGCCGGGGGCCGAGGGGGCGCCGGGGGAGAGGAGCGAGTTCAACCAACGGACACTGATGAGCATGGGGCCGAAGGATAGCCGATGCTGATACACTGGCCGCCGCCCTCTGGCCCACGCGGCCGCACGCACGGAGCAGGAGTCGCATGACCACGATCGCGCGCACGAGCAGGCCACGCCTTCGGTTCGCCCTTCTGGCGACGATGGGGCTGTGCGCGCTGGCCGCGGCCCTCCCGGGCTGCGCGGGCTCCGCCCAGCGCCGCCTCGGCATGCCCCCCAGCGACGCGATGCTCTCCGTGACCGTGATGCCCCAGCGCCCGCGCTTCCAGCGACCCGAGCGCGAATTCGCCCCCGCGCGCTACATCGTCGAGGCCGACGGCGTGCTCCGCGCCGCGGTCGGCGAGGGCGTGACCGTCCAGACCTACCCGGGCCGCACCCGCGACCTCACCCCCGAGGAGTGGGCGGAACTCTGGGAGGCCGTGCTGACCACGGGCGTGCTCGACCCCGACGATCCGCGGGCCATCGAGGGGGAGATGTCGCTCAACCCCGATCCGCTCCACCGCGCGGTGGTGTGGGCCCGCGGCGGGGGGCGCAGCGCAGGCATGGTTGTTGATCCCGCGCGCGACGAATCGACCGCGGCCCTCGTCACGCTGCTCGAGGAACTCGCGTGGATCCGCACGCCGTGGGAAACCGCGGACGAGCCGGCGCCCGGCGCAGAGGCCGACGTGCCGCCCGAGGCGGCGAACCAGATGATGGAGCCCCCGCCCTGGGAAACCGAGGGCGGAGCGCCGATCGTTCCGCAGCCCGAGGCGCCGGAACGCGAGCCGGGGGAACTGCCGCCGGATTCGCCCGACCCGTTCGGGCCGGGGCGCTAAGCACAAGCGCTCACCGCTCGCCGTCCTCCGCCGCGTCTTCCTTGCCTTCCTCGACGATCTCCTGCGCTTCCTGCTGGTCGTCGCCGTCGGGGTTGGGCTTAACGCCTTCCTCCCGCAGCAGCACGAGGTCCGCGACGACGCCGAGATGGTCAGACTCCGGGATGCGCACGCGTTCGAGGGCGCGCACGGCGAACCCCTCCGACACGAACACGTGGTCGATGGGATAGCGGAAGAGCGCGTAGTCCGCGTGGTACGTGCTCAGCAGTGAGCGCCCCTTGCGCGGGTCGCGCAGACCGCTGAGCCGTTCGAACAGCCGGGTCGTGTG
>JBQLZI010000070.1:0-10284 GCA_052168195.1 Phycisphaerales bacterium | reverse complement strand
CGATCAGCGGGCTCCGCGCGGTGTTCGGCGAGAAGTACCCCGACCCGGTGCGCGTGGTCAGCGTGGGCGCGCCGATCGACGCGCTGCTCACCGATCCGGGCGATCCCGCGTGGGCGGATCTTTCCGTCGAATTCTGCGGCGGGTCGCACCTGTCGAACACGGGCGAAGCCAGGGCGTTTGCGATCATCGCGGAGGAAGCGGTCGCGAAGGGCGTGCGGCGCATCCAGGCGGTGACGGGCGCGCCCGCGGAGGCGGCGATCGAGGCGGGGCACCGCCTGCTGGATCGCGCGAAGGCCGCCAAACACGCCGACGACGCGACGCTGCTCGAAGAAGTGGCGCAGTTGCAGGGGCAGATGGAGGCACTGACGCTGCCGCTTGCGCTGCGCAGGAAGGCGCAGCGAGCGATCGCGGAGTTGCAGGACAAGGTCAAGCAGGCCCGGAAGAAGGAAGCCGCGGCGGGCAAGGATGAGGCGATCGAGGCGGCCCGCCAGGTCGCTTCGGGCGCGAGCGGCGAGGTGATCGTCGCGCAGGTCCCGGCGGGCTCGAACCGCGAGGCGCTGCTCGCGGCGATGGACACGGTCCAGGCGAAGCACGCGTCGGCGGCGATCATGCTGCTCAGCGCGGACGACGCGGAGGGCAAGGTGACGATCGTCGCGAAGGTGGCCGAACCGCTGGTGAAACGGGGCCTGAAGGCGGGCGACTGGGTCCGCGAGGCGTCGGCGGCGGTGGGCGGGAAGGGCGGCGGGAGGCCCGACAGCGCCCAGGGCGGGGGAACCGAACCCGCGAAGGTGGTTGACGCCGTCGGGATCGCCCGTACATTCGCGTCGTCGAAACTCGGCTGAGCCGCGCGCGACGGGCGCACGCGGCCGGCGCGTCAGGAAGCCCGGAGGCGTGCATGCGCGGTGTGAAGATTCTTGCGGCTGGACTGGTTCTTGCGTTCCTGGCTGTCTCGGCGGCGCCGACGATGGCGCAGCGCTCGAAGACGCAGAGGCAGCAGGAGGACGTCAGCGACGGAAGCCTGCGGTCGTTCCGGACGCGGCAGTACGAGGTGTTCACGAACCTGTCGGAACGCGAGGCCAAGCCCCTCGCGCAGCACATGGACCGTGTGTACGGCGAGTACGCGGACCGGCTGAGCGCGTTCGTGACCAAGGACAGCAAGCCCGTCCGCCTGTACCTGTTCGACACGAACGAGAACTACCTGCGCACGCTGAACGACAAGGGGTTCAACGCGATGAACACCGGCGGGGTGTTCTTCCGCTCCCGCGACGAGACCGCGCTGGCGACGTTCGTGCGCGGGCAGGACCGCGGGCGGATGATCCACACGCTCCAGCACGAGGGGTTCCACCAGTTCGCGCATCAGCGCATCGGCGACACGATGCCGCAGTGGGCGAACGAGGGGCTGGCCGAGTATTTCGGCGAGGGGCTGATGATCGGGCGGACGATGCAGACCGGGCTGGCGCCCGAGTCGCGCATCGAGCGCATCCGGGATGCGATCCGGCTGGGCGCGGTGTTCCCCTTCGAAGAGATGCTCACGATGAGCAACGAGGAGTGGAACACGCGGCTGAACGCCGGCGACGTGCGCGCGGCGCTCATGTACGACCAGGCGTGGGCGATGGCGCACTTCCTGGTGCACGCCGACCGAGGCCGCTACGCGCGGCCCTTCGAGGAATACCTCAAGGCGCTCGCGCAGGGGCTTCAGCCCGAGCAGGCGTTCGAGCGCGCGTTCAAGACGAGCGATTTCGAGGCGTTCGAGCGGCTGTGGACGCGGTACATGACCGAGACCATCGAGCCCGACGCCCTTTCGACGGCCGAGGAGCGGCTGCAGTTCATGGGCCACGGGATCAAGGCGCTGCACGACGAGAACGTGCCGATCGGGTCGGTCGGGGCGCTGCAGGAGGAGATGCGGCGGCGCGGGCTGGTGCTGACGCGCACCGAGCACGGGGCGATGCGTGAGTTCCGCTCGGACGACGACGACCTCTTCCGGGCGCCCAAGCCGGATCGCGGCAACCGGAACGCGACGATCGAACTCGTGCGGCCGCGGAACCGCGAGGACCCGGTGGGCGTCGTGATCAAGGGACTGCGCGCCACCGCCGAGTTGGTGTGGGAGCGCGACCCCGCGGGCGAGTGGATGTTCGAGGTCGTGTTCTATTGATGGGTGGCCGCGCGTGAAGCGAAGCGTTCTGTGCATGCTGGGGCTCGCGCTGCTCGCCGGCGGGTGCGCGCGGTGGGAGTGGCGCGAGCGGGCGCTGGGTGACGCGTCGTCGCCCATCGCGATCGGCGGAGGCGTGGGCGAGGCGGACGGATGGGAGCGGCCCGGGCGGATCCCGCCTCCGGGCAACGCGAGCGATCTGGAGATCTGGCTGCGCGATTCGGTTGAGTCGCTGGAGCCGATGGAGGCGGAGATCGCGCGGGATGAATCGGGCGGCGAGTTCGCGTTCGTGCTGAAAGGGGCGCGCGAGGAATCGCCGATGATGCTCGCGCTGCGCACGGAACGCGGGGCGCTCTTTGTGACCGAGCGGGGCGAGCGTGCTCCGGCGTGGAGCGAGTCGCTGGTCGGTGAACGGATGTTCTACGTGAGCCGCCGGCGCGACTTCCCCGAGGAGCAGATCCACGAGCGCGGCCCGATGGGGTTCATCACGTACATGATCCTGGCGCGGCCGACGCTCGCGTCGGGGCAGACCGCGCGGGGCGTGGCGCTGTACTGCACGGGGATGCTCGGTCTGACGCGCGAGGAGTATCGCATGGCGGCCGCGATGCGCGACGACGGCTGGACGCTGCTGATCGTGCAGCCGCCCTGGGGCGTCTTTCAGTCGGGCAAGGCGCTGCTGGGCGAGCGGTCGGTCGACCTGGACAAGACGGGCGGGAGCGCGCGCGACGCGGGCGAACTGCTCGCGACGATCGCGGACGACGGGTTCATCGAGTGGAGCGACGCGGTGCGCGCGGCGCTCGAGCACGCTGAGGTGATGTGGTCGGACGTTCCGGACCGGCCGCGGGCGCTGGTCGCGTCGAGTCTGGGCGCGATCGCGGCGCCTGGGCTGGCGCGCGGGCTGCGCGAGGGGGACGAATCACGGGCGTTCGACGCGGTTGTGCTGATCGGCGGCGGGGGCGATCTGATGAGCGTGGCGCGGCGGAGCGACATGTTCCGCGGACCGCGGCTGATCAAGGGCGAGGGGTCGTCGTGGGACGACTGGGATCACGGCGACGCGGTGCGCGACGCGATCCGGGCGTACGTCGGCGCGTCGCGGCTCGATCCGCTGAGCGCGGCGGGCGAACTGCGCTCGACGCCGACGCTGATGGTGCAGGCGACGCTGGATGGGATCGTGCCGACGGCGACGGGCGAGGCGTTGTGGCGCGCGCTGGGCAAACCCTCGCGGCTGAACCTCGTGACCGGGCACGTGCTGATGTTCACGATGCTGCCTGGGGAGCGCTTCGAGCGGATCGTGGCGTGGATCGACGAGAAGACCGGCGGCGGTCAGGCGGAATGAGTCCGCCGAGCCCAGCGGATGGCGAGCCAGAATCCGATGACGAGCGTCCAGTATGGTGCCTGCCCGAGCAGCACGATCCATAGTCGATGGTCTATTCCGCGACGCATTACGGAGCGTGAAGGTTCACGGGCGTCGTAGAAGACCTCGATGGTGTCGCCTTTCGTGAGTTTCCGGATAAAGGCGGCGTCTTCGATGTCCGTGAGATCCGTACCGATAGCCCCCGCGCGGATGCGTGTGCCCAGGTATTCGTCTCCGACAACCTTGTAGCGGTACCGAATGGATGGCGGTTCGTACTGATTCGTGTCGGCGTGCACGACCGTCGCCTCGACAGTTCGATAGTTAGCGGTCGCGGCCTGCTGCGCGATGATGACGAGTACAAGCGTGGCCATCATCAAGGCGACTGCAGACATTCCAACCGCGATGATCAACGCGATTCGCGTGCGGAGCACGTCTCTCGTCTGAACCAGCAGTTGCCGGACCACCTCGTTGCCGGAGCCCTCGGAATGGCCGGTCGTCACAGTTTCGCTTCCGCCTCTGCGAGCATCGGCGGCGCGTTGTGCAGGCAGCGGAGGGCCTCATCGAGGTACTGGTCCGCCGCGGCGGACCAGGCGCGGTTGATCTGGCGCTCGGCGGCGGCGAAGCGGTCCATGAGTTCGGCGTAGCCGCCCATGCCGAGTTTGGCGATGAGGCGCGGGCGGGCGTCGACGAACGCGGCGAGGTGGGTCTTCTGGGCGTCGCCCAGGCGCTCGACGATGGCGTCGAGTTTGGCCTCTTCCGAGGGCATCGCCGGGAGGTCGCGGATGAGTCGTTCGCAGACGGCGCGGGTCTCGGCGAGGGCGTGGGCGGGGTCGCCTTCCTTGGGCGCGCCCTGCACGCCGGGGGAGATGGGCGAGTCCTGGAGTTCGCGCTTAGTGGCGGTGCGGACGAGCATGGCGCCCGCGAAGAGCCCGACGGCCGAGAGGCCGAAGAGCCACGCGTAGGGCCAGCGGGCGATGGAGAACTCCTGCACCTTGACGAACTCGGCGACGTCGGCGTCGGCCATGCGGGCGCGTTCCTCTTCGGTGATCGCCGCGTCGTCGCCGGGGGTGAGGATGGGGACGAGGGTCTCGCGGGAGATGGAGTAGTTCTCCGCGGAGATGCGGCCCGCCTCGAAGTCGGCGCGGAGCTGCGCGAGTTCGGTTTCGGTCTTGTCGCGTGCTCCTGCGGGGGCGGTCTGGGTTGTGCCCACGACGCCCGGGTTGGAGGTGCGCGGGCGGTAGGCGGTCGCGGCGGCGAGGCAGCCGGCGATCAGGCAGACGACCATGAGGAGGTTGCCGAGGAGTTTCATCGGAAGGTGCTCCGGGTGAGATCGTTCAGGAGGCCTGCGCGAGCACGATGAGGTTGACGCCGAGGGCGAGCAGCGCGTCGCCGACGATGAAGCCGGCGGCGACGGGGACG
This sequence comes from Phycisphaerales bacterium, assembly GCA_052168195.1. GTDB lineage: Bacteria > Planctomycetota > Phycisphaerae > Phycisphaerales > UBA1924 > JAHBXC01. The sequence goes on along the minus strand of JBQLZI010000070.1, from coordinate 5,362 downwards.
CCCCATTCCTCGGCCCAGGTCTTGCCTTTGGTCTTGGAGACGAGCATGTTGATGACGCAGCCCACGCCGTAGGTCGCGATGTAGTACATCGGGAGGTACATGGAGAGCCCGACGAGGACGCCTAGGCCGGCGAATGCGCCGAGGCCGAGGAGGGCGCCCATGACGGCGCCTCCGGCGTAGAGCATGTAGGGCATGTCGCCGCCCTGCACGCCGGTGATGATGGCCTGAAGGGCCTGGGCCTGCGGGGCGGTGGTGTCGGTGCCGGCACCCATGGGCACGCCGTACTTCGCGAGGTTGGCCTGCGCGATGAGCAGGAGCGTGAACATCGAGACGAAGGGGCCGATGGCGCACATGACCATCTCGAGGGCCTGCTGGCGTTTGGGCTGCGCGCCGACGATGTACCCGGTTTTCAAGTCGGCCATCATGTCGGAGGCGAGCGTGATGGCGACGCAGAGCGCGACGCCGATGATGAGCGCGCCGATGACGTCCGCTCGTCCTGCGAGGACGAGCACCAGCACAATGGTTATGAGGGCCATCCCGGATATCGGCGACCAGTCGGTCATGCCCGTGCACTGGGCGATGATGATGCCGGCGAACCAGATCCACGCGGCGCCGATGAGCGCGATGATCGCGGCGCGGAGGTGGGGGTTCATCCAGCCGAGCACGCCCTGCTTGTCGGCCTTGCGCGTTTCGAGGTAGGCCTCGCGCTGGGCGTCGTCCCAGGTGTTCTGGTAGGTGTCGGCGGTGGCCTGCGTGGCGAAGCCGATGGTGTAGCCGTTGGCGTCGAGGGTGACGGCGGCGTCGTCGAAGACTTCCTGCGTGACGGGATCGACGGAGTTGATGGGCGCCTTGTGGGCGAAGTCGGCGGCGAGGAAGAGGACGATGAAGGAGGCGATCGCGGCGGCGAGGATGACCTTGAAGCCCAGTTCGTCGCTGCCGCCCCCGCCTGTCCCGGAGGAGCGCGCGGCGATGATGGAGCGGAGGGCCTCGCGGATGGCGGGCATGGAGGAGAGGACGCCCATCATGGCGCCGCCGAGGAGGAGGCCGATGCCGAGCGGCCTGTTGACGTTGAGGAAGCCGTAGGTCGGGGCGTCGTAGGCGGAGACGGTCTCGGGCATCCAGCCGAAGGAGAAGATGGTGGGGGTGAGGATGAGGTAGGCGAGCACGCCGCCCGCGAGGACGTAGAGCCCGGCGCGGCCGGTGAGGTAGCCCGCGCCGAGCGCGAAGGGGGCGATGGCGAAGATGAGTTGCATCTGGGGCGGGAGCCCGAGCATGCGCCCGACGTTGATGCGGTCGTCGGTGACGAGGAGGTCGGGGCGGCCGTTGCGGTCGTGGTCGACGGAGCGCTCGAGGACGGGGTCGTTGTTCTCGCCCGGGGTGACGCCGTTGTAGGCGTAGTCGACGGGCGGGACGTCTTCGTCGATCTCACGCGAGGCGCGCAGGTTGAGGTCGGAGTAGCCCCAGAGCGGCGCGGTGGCCCAGCCGGCCTTGCGCGAACGGAGGTCGTCCCAGTCGAATGACTCCATCCCCTCGGGGGCGCCCTGCGCGGCGATGTAGGCGCGGAGGGCGAGGTCGCTTCGGTAGTCGGAGACGAAGTACGCGCCGTCGGCGGTGTCGGCTTTGATCTGCGCGAGCGCGGTCTGCTTGCGTTCCTCGGCGGCCTGTTTCGCGGCTTCGTAGGCGTCTTCGAGGGCGCGGTTGCCCGGCGCGTCAGCGTCGGCCTCGCGGGCCTGGTCGAGCGCGGCCTTGGCCTGCGCGGCGTCGACGAGCGCCTCGCCGTGGGCGAGGACGGCGTCGGGCGCGTCCTGGGATTCGATCCAGCCGGCGATCATCCGCGTGCGCAGCGCGTCCTCGTACGAGATCTTCTCGTCGTGGACGAGTTCGTCGAGGTTGTTGACGTCGGCCTCGAAGCGGATCTGCGGCATCACGGCGGGCGCGTTGAGGAGCGCGGCCACGATGATCGACACGACGAGGATGATGGACTTCTTCGCGCCCGCGCCGGGGGACTTGAGGATCGCGCCGACGGCGGTGGCGCTGGGGAAGCGCAGGCGCTCGATGTCGATCATCTGCTTGCGCAGCGGGATGATGAACGCGACGCCCAGGATCGCGCCGGCGACGGCGGAGATGGTGAGCAGCCAGAACGTGGTGTTGGGCGAGCCGGACTGGGTGACGAGGGGCACGCCGATGAGGAAGAGGACGGGGACGGTGAAGATCACGCCCGAGCAGGGGCCGTTGATGCCCGAGGCGATGGTCTGCCCGATGTTGACCTCGAGGATCGAGCCGCGGCGCAGGAGCCCGCGGAGGACGCCGAAGCCGAGGACGGCGGCGATGGCGCTGCCGACGATGGTGAAGCCGATCTTGAGCCCGGCGTAGGTGATGGCGGCGTTCATCACGATGCCGACGACGAGGCCGAAGACGATCGTGGAGATCGAGACCTCGGGGTAGTCGCGCTGGAAGAGGTCGCCGAGGAAGCCGCGTTTCTTGGTGGGAGGGGGCGGCGGGGGCGTCGAGTCGGCCATCTGGGGAACTCCGCGTCCGTGGTCCGGGTGGCGCCCGGGGAGAGTCCGGGGTGTGGAGAGGGGCTCAGAGGTTCAGGCAGGGGGCATCCTTGCGGATTTTGTGAATGCGCACAAGGGGAGGCGGGCGTGGAGGCCGCGGGGGCCGGGCTGACGGGGGCCGGAAAACGGTTTGGGGAATCGCCGTCCGTGGGGTAGGCTGAGGCGGGAGTGGTTTCTCGAGTCCGGGAGTCGTCATGGTCCGCCGCGTCTTGTGTTGTGCCGCCGTCTTCGCCGCGATGCCGGTGGCGGTTGCGCAGACGGGCGCGACGGAGTTTGACTTCGTGACGGTCGGTGCGCCGGGGAACCAGGGCGCCAAGATCCTCGACAACGGCGGCGTCGGCCCGGTCATCCGCGTCGGCGCGGTCAAGAACGAGTTCCGCGTCTCGCGACACGAGGTCACCCGCGGTCAGTGGCTGGAGTTCATCGACGCCCAACGTGCGTTTCTGCCGGCGAATGTCGGTGCCAACAGCTCGGCCTTCACTGGCCGCGCCGTCCAGTGGATCGGCAACGGGCCCGACGGGCTCCCCGCCTACCAGGTCACACGTCCCGATCTGCTGAACACGCCCGTGATCCCCTCGTGGGAGTTCGTCGCGCGGTACATGAACTGGCTCCACAACGGGAAAAAGCCGCTGGGGGTCGCCACCGCCGCCGACTTCGAGACCGGCGCGTACACGATGGCGAACTTCGGCGTCAACGAGCCAGTGACGCGCAACGCCGACGCCCGCTTCTTCATCATGGACATGGACGAGTGGACCAAGGCGGTCTACTACGACCCGAACCGCTACGGCGAGGGACAAGGCGGCTACTGGATGAACCCCGGGAGCAGCGACGACCCGCTCACTCCCGGCGCGCCCGGCGTCGGCCAGACCAGCGCCGGGTGGATGTGGAGCGGTGAGGGATTCACGGGCCCGCCGGATGTCGGCGCGTACGGCGTCGAGACACCATGGGGTTTGCTGGACGCCTCGGGCGGCGCGCGGGAGTGGCTGGAGATGTTCCCGAGCGAGAGCATCGGCTACGGCACGGAGGGCCTGCGGCGCCCCGTCGCGGGCTCATCGACCGAGGGCTTCTCGCCCGGATCGAACCCGCTCGCTCGGGATGTGCTGGGGGAGTATGGAGTTGGTATCTCGATCGCGAATTTGCATGGGTTCCGGGTGGCCGCGCCGATCCATTGCGCCGACGCCAACGGCGACGGCTTCGTGAACTTCGCGGACCTCAACGCGGTGCTCGCCGGGTTCGGGCAGTCGGGCGAAGCCATGCCCGGCGATGTGAATCGCGACGGCGTGGTGGACTTCGTCGATCTGAACGAGGTGCTGGGCGCGTTCGGCACGGCGTGTGAGTGACGCGCGTTCCAAGGGAGTGATCTTCATCTGATCAGAGCCCTTCGCGCGAGCGGAGACCGGAGCGGATTTCCGCGCACCTGCGCCCCGTGCTCGCGCCCGGGGCTCTGATCGGAGAAGCAAGAGCGCTGGCGGGCACGCCGCCGGTGGAACACGGAGTGGTCAGTTCTGGCCCGCGAGGAGGGCCTCGGCGAGGGCGGCGGCCTCGTCGTCGGTCTTGCCTTCGGGGGCGGCCTGCTTCTGGGCGCCGAGCGCAAGAATGCGCTGCTTGAGGTCCCCGATGAAGGCGACCTTGACGCCGAAGTTCTCGCCGACCTTCACGCCCACGCCGGTGCCCACGGTCTTGTTGTTGACGAGGATCTCGAGTTCGTCCTCGGCGGGTTTGGGCAGTTCGATGATCGAGCCGGGCGCCAGCGAGGTGACGGCGGCGACGGTCATCTTGCGGCGGCCGATCTCCACGATCAGCGGGACCTCGAGTTTCATGATGGCCTTGAGTTCGGCGGGCATGCTTCAGAGTGTCATCGGGGATCGGGGTCGGTACGCTGCAGCCGGAATGACGCGGCATGCGGGCATCCCGGAGCGGATCGTTGGCCATGGGGTCGATCTGGTCGACGTTGCGCGGCTGGGGCGGTCGATCGAGGACCACGGCCGCGCGTTCCTGGAGCGCGTGTTCACCGAGGGGGAGCGCGGATACGCCGAGGCGGGCGGGAAGCGCCGGATCGAGCGGTACGCGGCCCGTTTCGCGGCCAAGGAGGCGGCGTTCAAGGCGGTGGGCACCGGCTGGCGCAGCGGGATCGCGTGGACCGACGCGGAGGTGGTCGTGCTGCCCAGCGGGCAGCCGACGCTGGAGGTCCGGGGGGAACTGGCGCGGATCGCGAATGAACGCTGCCGAGAGGCGGGCGGCGGGGGAGCGCGGTGGCTGGTCTCGCTGAGCCACACCGAGACGGCGGCGCTGGCGTCGGCGCTGCTGATGACGGGCGGCGGGGAAGGTTGACGACTTTCGCGGGGCGGGTTGGCAAGCGGGGGGGATCAACCGATAATCCCGGTCATGGCGAAGAAGCGGCGAGGCCCGACACTGCTGGAACTGATCCGCGAGCCGCCCCCGGGCGGCGCGTTCCGCATGGGGTCTTCGGCGGGTTCTTCGGGGGGTTCGAGCAACGGGGAGCCGTCGGGCCAGGCGTACACGCCTGCGCGGAGCGCGGGCGGCGGCTCGGGCGGGCTCTCATGGTGGCAGATGGGCGCACGGACGGTGCGCATCCCGATCGGCTACGTCATCGTGGCGGGCGGGGTGGCGCTGGCGCTGGCGGTGGTGCAGTTCGTCGTGGTCGCGGCGCTGGCGGGATTGGCGACGCTGCTGTTTGAGTCCCCCACCGCCGCGGGGATCTGGGCGGGGCGGGTGTCGATCGGGTACAGCGGCGTGCTCCTGATCGGTGTCGCGTTCACGCTTCAGATCCTGGCGCAGGGGAC
>JBQLZI010000069.1:0-10299 GCA_052168195.1 Phycisphaerales bacterium | reverse complement strand
CGGCCCAGCGCGGGGAGGCGGCCGCCCACAACGGTGCCCACCGGCCGCTCCCCTTGGAATCGGCGTCATCGTCGAGGAGCGAATCGATCACCGACGAATCCACGTCCTGCTTCGGGGGCTTGCGACCGGGCTTGGGCGCCTCGGGCTTTGGCTGCTCCGGCGGCGCGGAGCCCTCGTCGTCGTAGATCTTCCCGAGCAGTTCGTCGAGGACTTCCTCGCGTTCGTCGGCGCCGGACTTCGTCGCCGATGCGTCGGCGCGCGTCTCGGGAACGCTCGACTCGGGCGCGGGTTCGTCTTCGAGCAGACGCTCGATGAGTTCCTCGCCTTCCTGCTGTTCGGCGCGGAGGAAGGATGCGGTCTCGCCGCCAGACTGGGCGCCGCCGGTCTCGAGACGTTCGGTCCGGGCGCGTTCCACGATGTCGAGGAAGAGGTCTTCCAGCCGCTGGCGGGGCTTGCCGACTCGCTCGATCGCGTGGCCGGTGCGCGCACGGATGACGCGGTCGATCTCCGCGATGGTCGCGTCGTCGAGGGCGTCGGCCTCGATGACGGTGCGCTCGCGGGCCTCAAGGAGTTGATCGGGCGTGCCCTCGGCGCGCTTCTTGCCGCCGTAGAGGATCACGAGCCGGTCGACACAGTCCTCGACGTCGGCGAGGAGGTGGCTGGAGAGCAGCACGGTCTTGCCGCGTCGGCCGAGTTCGACGATGAGGTCCTTCACCTGGCGCGAGCCGATGGGGTCAAGGCCGCTCGTCGGCTCGTCGAGGATGAGCAACTCGGGGTCGTTGATGAGCGCCTGGGCGAGCCCGATGCGGCGCGCCATGCCCTTGGAATATTCGCGGACGGGCCGGTGCTGCGCGGCGCCGAGCCCGACCATGTCGATGAGTTCATCGATGCGCTTGCGGCGGGTCTTGTGGTCGAGTTCGAAGAGTTTCGCGTAGTAGTCGAGCGTCTCGCGCGCGTTGAGGAACGGGTAGAGGTGCGTCTCTTCGGGCAGGTAGCCGATGCGCTTCTTGATCGAGACATCGGTCGGGAGTTTGCCGAAGACCGCGACCTGCCCGGCGCTCTTGTGGAGCAGGCCGAGGATGATCTTGATCGTCGTGCTCTTGCCAGAGCCGTTGGGGCCGAGCAGGCCGTAGATCTCGCCCTTCTGCACGTCGAGATCGAGCCGGTCGACGGCCCGGACGCGCGAGCGGAGCCAGAAGTCCTTGAAGACCTTGCTCAGTTGGCGGCACGCGATCACCGGCTGGCCTGCGCCGGCGTCCGCGCGGGGGAAGATCAGGGGTTGGGTCGCGGCCTGCGTCAATTCAAACCCTCGGCGATGTCGCGCTGCTGCTCACGGACGCGCTGCATGCGCTGGAACTCGCGCTCGCGGTCCTCGAGCGTGCCCCCCAGTTGCTCGAGGTTCCGCAGGTGCTCGCGCTCACGCTCGATCGCGGGGTCGCGGTTGATGAGCAGTTCCGCGATGGCGAGCGGCGGGAGGAAGTTCACCTCGACCTCGGGGCGCCCGAAGAACTGCGTGAGCGCTTCGGTCCATTCACGGGTGATCAGCAGCGCGGGGTTGGTGCGGTACTGCTCGAGTTTCGCGTCGAACGTCTGCGCGAACGAGCGGTAGCGGGATTCGATCTCCGTGCGGTAGCGTCGGGCGCCGTTGATGAGGTTGGTCGCCTCGCCCGACACGAGCGCGGCGTAGCGCTCGCCGCCGATCTCGACGGCCTCACCCTGCAGGATGCGATCGATGCGCGCCAGGATCTCGTCGGCGTTCGGGTCCTCGAGTTCCAGCGCCTTCTCGTACTCGTCGATCTGGTCGAGGATGAGGTCGGCGGCCTGCCCGGCGACCTGGCTCAGGCGTTCGCGGCGTTCGCGGTCCGCGCGCTCGCGCTTCTGCTCGGCGTCGCTCTGCGCGGACTGGACCTGCGCGAAGTTGCGCCGGATCGACAGCGGCGGGGTGATGTCGCGCAGCGCGATCTCCTCGATCACGATGCCCGAGTCCATCTCGTCGAGCGCGTTCTGCGCCATGGTGCGCACGCGCGTCGCGATCGTGCTCGTCGACGCGACGAGCGTGTCTCCCGGCGGCGGCGCGTCGGGCAGGTTCTCATCGGCGGAGTGGTCGTGGCCGTCGCCCTGGAAGTGGTGCCCGCCCGCTTCGGCGTCGTTGGCCGCCTCGGTGGGCCCGAGCGCGATGGTGCTCTGCTTGAGCGCCTGCTCAAGGGTAAGGGTCGCGAAGACCGAGGTCACCGCGCGTTCCACGACGGTGCGCACCAGTTGGTCCTCGACGCCCGGCAGGACGTTGCGCGCGTACGCGCCGGGTCGTTCGCGGCGGTACACGACCGTCGGCCGGACGTGCACGATGTTGCCGTCGGCCGTGATGATCGAGCCGTCGCGCCCCGGAACCAGCCCCATCCGCGCCACCGCGGAAAGTTGATCGAGCGGCATCGCGACCTGTCCCCCCGTGAGCAGCGGGAAGAACGAGTTGCGCATGTCGAGGGTTTCTTGGCCCGTCTCGACCGTGACGAACTCGCCGATCGGGTAGGGCCAGCCGATGTGGAGCCCGGGTGGCACGTCCTGCTCGACGACGCGGCCGAAGGTCAGGCGCACGCCGCGCTCGGATTCCTTGATCTGCTTGGCGCCGCTGAACAGGAAGAGCAGGATCAGCACGCCGATGCCGAGTTGCAGGATGAAGAACGTGATGCGCAGCGCCTCGGCGAGGGACTGCTGCGCCGGGTCGAGGGAGAGCGCCTGGCCGGCCTCCTCGCGCTGGGGCGTGAAGGTCGCGCTGGCGGCGCGGCGCGGGGCCGCCTCCACCTCGGGCGCGTCGAGCCCTTCGATCGGGTCGTTCGTGTCCCGGCGTTCGCTCATCGGGGCGAACCCTCCGAGCGGGGCGTGCGGCCGGGGACGGCGGGCGTCGAGGAGCCGGGCGCCTCGAACTCGGGCAGGTCGCCGCGCGACGCGTTCATGAGGTTCGTCGGGTCAAGCAACTGCATGCCCGGGAAGTTGGTGGGCACGACGAGCGTGACCTGCTTGCCGAAGCCCTGCTTCATGAGTTCGACGTTCTGGAGGAACACCGCGAGTTCGGGCGCCTGCTCGAGTTGCTCGAGCCAGCGGGCGGCCTCGAGGTCGCCCTTGTTGCGGATCTCCGCGGCCAGCCGGCGCGCGAACGAGAGGATGCGCTCGGCCTGGCTCTCGGCCTCGTTGGTGATGGTGCTGGCGATCGCGTCGCCCTGGGCGCGGGCCTCGGCGGCGAGTTTGTCGCGCGTGGCCTTCATGCGCTCGTAGACGTCGCGGGTGGTCTCTTCGGGCAGGACGATGCGGCGCACGCCGACCATCTCGACGGCGACGCCGTAATCCGAGAGCCGGCCTTCCTGGGCCGTGTCGCTGCGGCGGAGTTGCTCGAGCACGCCCTGCTCGAACTCGGCGAGGCGCGACTCGCCCGAGCCGGACGCGAAGAGGTCGGACATGCGGTAGCCCGACACGGTGCCCATCGCGCTGCGCAGGAGCGCGTCGAGCGTGCGCTGGGCGGCGTTGTAGTGGTCGCGGGCCTCGGGGCCGGCGTTGCTGAAGCGCTGGTAGAACACCAGCGGATCGGTCACGCGCCAGGTGAGGAACGCCTCGAAGATCAGCGGGCGGTTGTCGGCGGTCTCGTACGTCTCGCTGCGCGTCTCGAGGATGCGCACGCGCCGGTCGTACTTGGTGACGCTCTGCACCGGGTAGGGCCACTTGAAGTAGAGCCCGGCCTCGTCGCCTTCGGGGTTCTTGACCGCGGACTCGGTCGCCTTGCCGAACGTGGTGACGACCGCCGCCTCGGTGAAGCGCACGGAGTAGGTCACCATGAACAGGACGAAGGCCAGCACGATCAGGCCCGTCATCGTCAGGAGGAATGTCGATCGCACGGGAGAGTGCTCCTTGGTTATTCCTGGGGCGTGACCGGAACGGTGGGCGCGCCGCCGATGGCGGCCTCGTCTTCCACGTTCACGCGGACACGGGGGTCTTCGAAGGTCGTGACGTACACGCGGCTCTCGGCGAGCATCTCGCGGAGGGCCTCGAACCACTGGATGGCGAGGTACGCCTCCGGCGCGGCGCGGAAGAGCGCCACGCGCCCGTCCTGGCGGGCCACGCGGGTGCGCTCGTTCATGTGGAGGCGCCAGCGGTCGGCCCGGGCCGCGAGGATGAGCTGGGCCGCCTCGCCGCCCGCTTCGCGGAGCAGGGCCTCGATCTTCAGTTCCTGCTCGGCGATGGCGTCCTGATCAGCGCCCTGCTGCTGCATGCGCTCGAGGGCGTCGAGTTCACGGACGATCGCCTCCGAGCGCTCGACGGACGCGACGACCTTGGTCAGCGTCTCGATGCGGTCGGCGCGGGCGTCCTCGATGGCCTTCTCGCGGCGCTGCTCGCTCGCGGTGACGCGCTCGTAGGCCTTGGCGACGTCTTCGTTCTGCGGCGGGTGGGCGCCGACGATGCCCGCGAAGATCACGCGCACGCCCGCGTCGAGGTCGTCGAACGCGGCCTGCACGCGTGCCCCCAGCGCGTCGCTCATCTGGGCGCGTCCGTCGCCGAGGATCTCGTCGATGGTGCGCGAGCCCAGGAAGTCCATCACGGCGCGCTCGGCGGCGGACTCGAGCAGGCGCTGACGCGATCCGGGCTCGGCCAGCGCGTCAAATTTCGCCAGATCATCGACCACATAATGCACGGGCGCTTCGACGGCCACGAGCGAGATGTCGCGCGGCCCCATCGAGCCCTCGACCGTGGGCTGCACGATGAAGAACGACTCGCGGTGGCCCTCGCCCAGGTGCTCGTTGGTCCAGAGGATCGCCTCGCCCTCGTGGGGCGGGTGGGCGCCGACCTCCAGCACGTTGACGCTCGACGCCGGGTAGGTCTCAAGCGTCTCGACCGGCCAGGGGTACTTGAAATGCGCGCCGGGCCCGACCTCGCGCTGCAGCGAGCCGAAGCGCAGCACGAGACCCTGCTCGTTGGGCTCGACGATCGCGACCGACGACAGGCCCCAGAGCACCAGCCCGCCGCAGATGAACAGCAGGCCGAGGGTGCGGCTGAGGAGCCGGTAGAACCAACTCTCGGTGACGTCGAAGCCGAACTGGTAACTGATCGCTTCGCCGACGCTCTCGGCGAGGCGGTCGGGGGCGGCGAAGAACGAGAGGATCCGCGACTCGAACGCGGGACGGGGCGCCTCGCCCTTGCGCCGCGGGCGATAGAGGTTGAGGACGAAGTTGACCAGCACCTCGACGCCGAGCACGACCATGAGGGCCGGCAGCACAACGTGCAAATAGCGCAGCGCGATGGGCGCGTCGAGGAATTCGAGGAAGTGGGCGACGGCGAGGAGCAGGCCGACGATCGACGCGCCGACCGAGACCGCCGCGCCGGAACGCAGGTTGCTCCACTCGCGCTGCTTGGCCATGCCGGCGACGAAGCGGGCGAAGACGAAGCCGCCCGCCGCGAGCCCCACGCCCATCGCGATGGCCCAGCCCGGGAAGACGGGGTCGATGACCGCGTCGGGCTCGAGCATCTCGCGCTGGGACAGAAACCGGACGATGCCTGTCGAGAGCAGCGACGCCGCGTAGAGCAGACTGAGGCCCGGGAGCAGGAAGCGGTGCATCCACTCCAGCCGTCGGGCCGCGACGCGCATCTCGTCGCGTGTGCCCTCGAAGACCGAGGCGTCGAAGGCGCCCTGGGCCTCGAGCGCGTCGGACTCGAACGCCTCGATGCGCTCCAGGGCGTGCTGGTGGAAGACCAGGGCCAGGCCCAGCCACACGATCCCGCCGAAGACGATGAGGATCGCGCCGGACGTCGCGGCGCCGTCCTGCCCGAACAGCCCGTACAGGACCAGAGCCACGCCCAGCGCCAACTGGAGCAGCAGCCCGAAGACACTGATCGATGCGGCCCTTCGGTAGGTGAGATGGTCGTTTCGCATGCGTCGCTCGGAGTGCGTCGGTGGCCGGCTGGCGTCGCGTGCGCCGGCTCTGGCCGAGGAAGGCAAAGCGGTCGTCCCGGGCCCGTGTGGCGGGAAGGGAATGAGGGTAGCGTGCGTGGAGGCGGTCGGCGGGCAGTCGCCGACCCGGACGAACGGCTCGGATTGTCAGGCGTCAGAACCCGCCTGTCCACCGAACCCCTGCCCGTTGATTGATGTACGGTTCAGCGGGCCATATGTTCTGCCACTTCCCGCGGGAATCCGCCCGCCCGTCGGCTCGACGCGTCCGCGCAGGGATTGCCGACATCCTCGGAGCGACCTCTCCCCTCCCATGCTCGGCCAACTCCTCGCCATCGCGCGCAACACCCTGATCGAGAGCATCCGCCAGCCGGTGTTCTTCATCCTCGTGATGGCCTGCGGCCTCATGCAGGTCGCCAACAACTTCTTCTCCGCCTACTCCATGGGCTACACCGACTCCGCCGAGGTGTCGGGCGACAACAAAATGCTGCTCGACATCGGGCTGGCCACCGTCCTGGTCTGCGCCACCCTGCTCGCGGCGTTCCTCGCGACCTCGGTCGTCTCCCGCGAGATCGAGCAGAAAACCGCCCTCACCGTCGTCAGCAAGCCCGTCGGGCGCCCCCTCTTCGTCCTCGGCAAGTACCTCGGCATCGCGGGCGCCATCGTGCTCGGCACGCTGGTGATGCTCCTCTTCTTCCTCTTCGTCCTCGAGCGCGGCGTCATGACCGCGACCTATACCGACCGCAACTGGCCCGCCGTCATCCTCGCGCTGATCCCCGTGGGCATCGCCCTGCTCATCGCGATCTGGGGCAACTACTTCTACGGATGGGTCTTCGGCTCCACCACCGTGCTGGTGATGCTCCCCCTGCTCGTGCTGGGCTACATCATCGCGCTGTTCGTGGACGGCACGTGGAACCTGCACTTCGTCGGCAACGACTTGAAGCCGCAGATCCTCATCGCGTGCGCCGCGGTCATGCTCTCCATGCTCGTGCTGACCGCCGTCGCGGTCGCCGCGAGCACTCGCCTCGGGCAGGTCATGACCATCGTGGTGTGCCTGGGCGTCTTCGTGTTCAGTCTGCTGAGCAACCACCTCGTGGGCCGCCGCGCGTTCCAGAACGACCTCATCGGACGCGTGGTGGAGGTCGAAACCGTCAACGACCGCGACGGCGACTTCCGCGACGCCGGCGACGCCTGGAAGATCACCCTCGCGGGCGAGACGCCGGTCCTGCTCACGCCCGAGACCCCCGTCTATTACGCGGGCGATCCGGGCGGCATCGAGATGGCCCTCCCCCGCTACGCCCCCTTCACGGGCGACCTAACGAACCGCAACGACCTCGAATCCCCCGAGACCGGCCCGGCGCTCGCGCTCGAGCAGGTCGAGGAGTTCAAGATTCTCACCCTGCGCAACGTCGGAGGGCTCGCCACGGCCCGCCCGCCCCGCGCCGGCGATTACGTCTTCATCACCCCCACCGAGGTGAACTGGCCCTCTCGGGTCGCATGGTCGGTGATCCCCAACGTGCAGTTCTTCTGGCTCGTCGACGCCGTGACGCAGAATCACCCGGTCACGCTCCGCTACCTGGGTCTGGCGGCGGGATACGCCGCGAGCCACCTCGTCGTGCTGCTGGGGCTGGGCGTGATCCTGTTCCAGAACCGCGACATCAGTTAAGGGCGGCAGTCGGCAGCGGGCAGAACGAAAGACCCCCTCGCGCCGCGGCGCAAGGGGGTCGGGTGGTCCTGATTTCGCGAGCGCTTCAGAGCACTTCCGGCGCGTCCTGCTCGGGGCGCTTGCCCAGCGCGCCGAACCAAATGAGCAGGAACACCGGCCACGCGCTGCCGAGCACGATGCCCACCGCCATGCCGATCATGTTGCTCGTCGGGCTGTAGTTCTGCGAGAAGGCCGCGTCAGGGTTGTTCTGCACCCACTCGCCGATCGCGGTCATGTTGCTCCACTGCGCCGCGATCGCGATCGCGAGCACCACGATCGACGCGACGGCCACACCGAGGTGGAACGTCCTGCCCTGCGGGCGCCGGTTCACCGTGAAGATGCCCGCGAGCAGCAGACCGATCGCCACCAGCAGACTCACGACCGAAATCCCGGCCAGCATCATGTTCGGCTGCGTCATCTGCGGAGGGAACCCGCCCTCCATTTCCGCCTCGGCCATCTGCATGAGTTGGGGCGTCATCAGCGTGCCGACCACGCCCAGACCGTTGCACACGATCCCGAGCACCGCCCAGACGATGCTGATGATGCCCACGACCTTGGGCCACTTCGGGGGCTCGCGCCAGTCCTCTGCGCCCATGTCCGCATCCGGCGCGTCGCTCATCCCGTGGTATTCGTCCGCCATTCGTGCGCTCCTGCCTCCCCGGGCTCTTCCTGCTTCGTTGGTCCGCCCCGCGCGGCGCGCAGGGACACCTCGGCCGTTCCCGGCCGCGTGCTCAATGTATCCGAATACACGTCGTCCGGTTTCAGGGATCCGGGCGCCGCCGCGCTCAGATCTGCTTGAGGAACCGCAGGTCGTTCTCGTACAGCATCCGGATGTCCGGGATGCCGTACTTGCCCATCGCGATGCGCTCGATGCCGAAGCCGAACGCGAAGCCGGTCCACTCCTCGGGGTCGTAGCCCACGAGTTCGAAGACCGCCGGATCGACCATGCCGCAGCCGCCGAGTTCGATCCACTTCGCCGGCTCGTCGGGGCGCAGGCGGATCTTCATGTAGAACTCGGCGCTGGGTTCGGTGAACGGGAAGTACGACGGCACGAGGCGGATCTCGGCGTCCTCCCCGAAGTACGCGCGGGCGAACTGGAACAGCGTCGTCTTCAGGTCCGCCATCGTCACCTTGCGGTCGACGTACAGCCCCTCCAACTGGTGGAACATGAACGAGTGGGTCGCGTCGACCGTGTCGGGCCGGTACACGCGCCCCGGCGCGATGATCTTGATCGGGGGCTTCACCGACTCCATCACGCGGACCTGCACCGTGCTGGTCTGCGAGCGCAGCATCCGCGGCGTGTCGGTCGTCCGCGGATCGTCGACGTAGAAGTTGTCGATCGGGTCGCGCGCAGGGTGGTCCGCGGGGATGTTCAGTTTGATGAAGTTGTGGTCGTCGTCCTCGAGTTCGAAGCCCTCCGCGACGTCGAAGCCCATGCGGCCGAACACGTCCACGAGGTCCTCGATCGTGCGCGTGAGGATGTGCTTGCGCCCGATCGCGGGGACCAGGCCCGGCTCGGTGAGGTCGAGCATCGGCCCCTTCGCCACCGCGGGCGCGCCGAGCGACGACTTCTTCTCGTCGAAGGCCGCCTGCAGGGCCTTGCCCACTTCGTTGAGCCGCTTGCCCACCGCCGGCTTGTCGCTCGGGGGCACGTCCTTCAGGCCCGCGGCCGCCTGCTTCACGCGACCCTTCGTCCCCACGAACTCGATGCGCCACTTCTCAAGGGCGTCCGCGTCGTTGACGGCGGCGAGCGACGCCATCCCGTCGCGTTCGATCTGATCCAGCGTGTCGAGCATCGTGGGCATAGGCCCGGAGTGTAGGGCGCCCATGAAAAACAGACCCTCCCGGTGTTGCGGGAGGGTCCGTCGACGGAAAGCACGCGGCGGCCGGGCGTGCGAACGGTTCTCTGGAATCAGCCGGGTCAGGCCGAACGACGACGACGCAGGCCCGCGAGCGCGGCCAGCCCGAAGACGCCGGCGGCGCCCGGAGTCGGGATCGCGTCGACGCTCAGCGTCACGCCGAAGCCCGGCTCGTCCTGGCCCGGATTGACCAGGCCCAGCGCGAACGCCGAGTACACGGTGTTCGCGTTCAGCGAGATGTCGTCGAGCGCCAGCACCGTGTTCGTCGTGCCGGCGAGGCGGACCTCGAGGTCGTACGTGCCCGCGGCGACCGAGACGTAGTCGCTCGCGTCGCGGTAGGAGATGGTCGCGAGCGTCGCGATGGCGTTCCCGCCGCCGTCGACCGCCACGACGTCAACCTCGGGCGCATCGAGCGCGCCGTGGAAGAAGCGCACGCGCGCGTTGTTGGGGTCGAGCGTGTTGTCGTCGGCGAGCAACTCGACATCGAAGTTCGCCAGGCGGTTCAGCGCCACGACCGTGAAGTCGCCCGTCGCCGGGACGGAGAAGTCGTTGAGGTCGAACACCGACATCGTGGTGCCCGTGGGCGCGACGCCGATGTCGTACATCCCCGCGGGGATCGAAACGTAGTCGGTCACGGTCCCGAAGGAGAAGTTGGTGAGCGGCGCGGGGCCCGTGGCGCCGTTGACGAGGATGTCGACCGCCGGGGCGTCCGGCGAGCCGTGAACAACGCGCAGGTTGGCGGCATTCGCGGCCCCTGCGATGAGTGCGAGCGCAGCGATAGCGCCCGTTGCGGTACGAAGGTTCTT
>JBQLZI010000068.1:0-10355 GCA_052168195.1 Phycisphaerales bacterium | reverse complement strand
CGCGCCCCCCGGCTCGCTCGCCGGAAGAACGATCGTCCGCACCCCGCCGCGCTCCATCGACGACGACAGGAACCCGCGGACGTCCTCGGGCGTCAGCCGCATCACCGCGGCGCGTCGGTCGAGCAGCGCTCGCACGCCCACGCCGCGACGCTGAGCGCCGCTCAGCGCCCGCGCCCACGTGTCGGGCTCTTCCATGCTCGACGAGAGCGTCCGTCGCACCGACTCGCGGGCCTCCTCCATCTGCGACGCGGTCAGCCCTTCGCGGGCGAGCCGCTCGTACACGCCCCACGCCGCCTCCGCCGCCCGCTCGACGTGCTCGGCCGGCGCCACCATCGGGGTGTAGAGCAGCGAGAAGCCGTCCCACCCCTCCATCGGCAGCCACAGCGACCGCGGCTCGTTCGCGATCGCCGCATCTCCGGCCAGCGCGTCGCGGACCAGCGGCGTCAACGCACGCGAGGCCACTTCGCCCATCGCCCACGCTTCCGCGCTCGTCCCTTCGCCGGTCGTCAGCCCCACCAGCGCCGCGCCGTGCTTCGAGAGCGACTCGATCACGTCCGCCGTGTTCACCGCGCCGGTGTTCCGCGAAGGCACGCCTTCGCGGCCGCTCGCAGCGGAGACCGCCGGTCGCGCGGGCACGCTCGTCAGCAGTCGCGTCGCGTACTCAACGGCCTTCTCGCGCGAGACCGCGCCCACGATCGCGACCTCCACGTCGCCGCGCTCGAGCGCGCGGTCCAGCCATGCCTGCGCCGCGTCCACGTCGATCCGCTCCACGTCGGCGGCGTCCGGGAACCGCACGCGCGGGTCGTCCGTGCCTTCGATCACCGCCCAGAGGTCCCGACGCAGCCGATCGAAGGGCTGCGTTCTGCCCGCGCCCGCCTGCTCCCGGGCCGACTGCTTCCATCGCTCCAGCGCAGCGGATTCCACGCGCGGCTCGGTCAGCAGCGCCGTCGCCATCAGCGCCGCCGCTTCCGACGCGTCGCTCGTCCCGCGCACGCGCAGGCGCAACGCATCCTGCTCCGGGTACGCGCGAACCTCGACCCCGGTCCCCACAAGCGCGTCCGACAACTCGGACGAACGCAGCCGCAGCGTCGCCGGCTCACGCCACGCCGAGAGCGCCGCCTCGGTGATGCCGCGCGGCGTTCCGTTGATCTCGTCGATCTCCCCGCCGCCGACCGTCGCGTGGATGACCACCTCGCCGCTCGCCTCGGCCATGGCGCGATGGTGCACCACCAGCCCGTTGGAAAGCGTCATCGTCAGCACGCCGGTTTCCGGCTCGATGCGCACCTCGACCACTTCGCCGCTTGCGTCCGCGCTCGGGTGCAAGCGGTCCAGCGTCGGGGGCGAAGCGGACGCGTCCAGGGGCGCCGGCGTCGAGGCGAGCGCCACGCGCAGCGCGGTCTCGATGTGTTCCTCGCGCACATCAGACGACTCGTTCGTCGCCGCCAGCGCCACGATCCCGCGCCGCTGGTAGGCGCCGCTGCCCAGGAACGCCAGCATCCCCTCGTCGCGCAGATCATCCGCCGAGACACTTGCGAGCACCCGCTCGGCGGCCGCGAGCGACGCCTCCGCGCTCTCGATCGCCTCGCCCATGCCCACCCGCCGCGCCAGCCGGTCCGCGATCTCGCGCGGCTCGCCGGCGCGTTCGGCCCGTGCCGCATCGCGCAGCGGCGCCAGCGCACGCTCGACCGCCAGCCGGCGCTCGCCCTCCGTATACCCGTGCAGATCGACGCGCCGCAGTTCTTCCGCGATCAGCCCGAACGCGCCCTCCAACTCGTCGGGCCCTGTCATCACGTGGATCAGGTTGAGCCACGCGCCGGGCGTGCCCATCGCGCCGGGCACGTGCGGCTTGCTCAGCACGATCAACTCGCCCAGCGCGCCCGCGCCGTTCCCGCCTGTGCCCCGCGACGCCGCCAGTTCGAGCCGTCTGCGGACCGCGTTCGCCGCCGCCTCGCGCACCAGCGCCCGGTTCGCGTCGATCCTGTCGCGCTCCACGCGCAGCACCTCGACCACGCCCGACGTCGCCTCCTTGTCCCGGATGACGATGCTCCGGCTCTCGCCGACGGCGTCCACCACGACCATCGGGCAGAACGCGGCGCGCTCCGCAAGAGCGGGCGTGAACGCGCCGGCGATCACGTCCTTGTCGACGCTCCTGCCCGCGACGACCAGCGTCACCGCGCTGTGCGCGAAGAGCGATTCCGCCAGCCCGCGCAGATCATCGACTGTCAGCGTCGCGACCTCCGCCTCGCGGCCCACGAACGGGCCGGGCGGGAGGCCGAGGGGCTCGAAGATCGCCTTCGTGGCGCGCTGGTTCACCCGCAGGTACGGCGACGACCACCCGCGCAGTTCCTGCTCCACCGCCGCCTTCGCCTTCAGGAGCGTCTCGTCCGTCAGGTCGTCGAGCGAGGCGATCCCCGAGAGCAGCGCGAGCCCTTCGCGAACCGCGGCGTCGTTCGCGTCGAGCAGGTCCAGCCCGAAGCCCATCGAGAACATGTCGATCGGCGCCGCGCGATGCGTCGGCCTGCGCCCGCCCATCGCCCGGAGCAGATTGGCCGCGTCCGCGCCACCCGCGCCCGCGCGGGCCTCGAGCCGGTCCATCGCCGTGTCCCACAGCGCGTGGCTCAGCACGTGCGCCGCGCCCGCCCCGCCGATGGGGTCGGCGCTCGCGCCGCGATCGATCACCAGCCGCATCGAGACGCGCCCGTCGCCCGCCTGTTCGCTCTCCGCGAGCACCAGCCGCGCCCCGCTGGCAAGTTCCGATATGCGAAGATCAAGCCCGCCGCCCATCGCGGCCGGCGCCGCAACCACCGCGAGCGCGAGCCACGCGAGCAGCGCACGGGCCACGAAAGCCCCGAACCGGGATGCGTCAAAGGCGAGTCGCATAGTCATGTATCGGCGAGACCACTCGCGTCCGCGAGGGTCATCGATCGTACCGGCGCCTCGCCGCGGGGGTTGCTCTCTCGCCCGTCGCGGAGGCCTCTGAACCGCGATTCACGGCCCGTTCACCGCGCGGCACGCCCGCGAATGGTGAGATAGCGAACTTCACCCTTTCGCTTCGAACCCGCAGGCCGACCGTGCGCACGCCAGATCGAGATCACGACGCCGACCGCGAGCGCCCCCGTCGCGCGCCAACGTGGGCGCAGATGTTCTCCGCCGGGCTGCTCGGCGGCCTCACCGCGGCGATCGTGCTCGCGGCCGCGGCGTGGTCGCTGGGATACCTCACGAGCCAGTCCTCCGGCGAGCGCCGCGAGCCCGGCGGCGTGATGCAGGACGCCCCCGGACCAGACAATCGCATCACCTCGGTGCCCGAACGCGCCCGGCCGTGATGCGCGTCCTCGTCACGATTGCAGGGCTCGTGACGGCCGCGACGTTGACGGCGTGCGGCACGACGGCGCCCCGGGAGCGATCCGCCGCCGCCCAGATCGGCGACCGCACTCTCCGCCAGTTCGAGGCGGGCGTCACCACCGAAGCGTGGCTCCTCGCGATCCTGGGTGAGCCCACCAGCAGGGCCGAGGTCGAGGGCATCCCCGGCGCCGTCGTCTTGCGTTACGGCGTCTGGCCCACCGACGACGGCACGCTCGCCGCGCCCGATTTCAAGAACGCCACCGTCGTGTACTTCATCGTCATCGACGGCGTGGTCGTGCGCTTCTGGGCCGATCGAGGCCCGTCGCAGGGAACCACGTTCACCGGCGTCGCCGAGGAAGCCATCCCCGACCTGCTCCCGTAGCGCATATTGGGGAAACCCTCTGGAGAATCTGACGACGCGTTCCCGCACGCCGCGCGCGTCCGTACAATGCTTCCGCGCCATTCCTCGTGCGCGGAGACCTCGCGATGGGCCAAAAACCACAAGATGTTGTGTCAGCGGCCGATGCGCCCGTGATCCCGCGCGCGCGCCAGTTCACCCATCTGCATCTGCATTCCGAGTACTCCCTGCTCGACGGCGGCAACCGCATCGACAAACTCGTCAAGCGGGTGAAAGCCCTTGGCATGAACTCCGTGGCCGTCACTGACCACGGCAACCTCTTCGGCGCCATGTCCTTCTACTGGACGGCCAAGGCCGAGGGCGTGAAGCCCATCCTGGGCTGCGAGGCCTACGTCGCCCCCAACCACCGCACCGACAAGACCTACACCGGCGTGCAGGACGGCGGCTTCCACCTCGTCCTCCTCGCCGAGAACAACGCCGGCTGGAAGAACCTCCTCTACCTCGCCTCCGAGGCCTACCTCACCGGCTTCTACTACAAGCCGCGCATCGACAAGGAACTGCTCACCGCCCACGCCGACGGCCTCATCGCGATCAACGGCCACCTCGGGTCGGAACTCGCGCATCACCTCGTCGAGTACGACAAGACCAAGGACAAGGCCCACTGGCAGAAGGCCGTCGAGTGCGCCCAGTGGCACGCGCAGACTTTCAAGCCATCGCCCGAGGGCCTCCCGAGGTTCTTCGTCGAACTCCAGCGCCACGTGCCCGAGCAGGAGGCGATCAACCCGCACCTCAAGCGGCTCGCGCGCGAACTCGACCTCCCCCTCGTCTGCGACAACGACAGCCACTTCCTCCTCGAGGAAGACTGGGACGCGCACGATTCCCTGTGCTGCATCTCGATGGGCAAGATCAAGTCCGACGAGAGCCGCCTGAAATACCCGAAGCAACTCTTCGTCAAATCGCCCGAGCAGATGCGCGAACTCTTCGCCGACTGCCCGGAGGCGGTCGACAACTCCGTCGCGATCGCCGAACGCTGTAACGTCGACATCGAACTGGGCAACCACGCGCCCGTCGTCCGCGTCGTGCGTCCGAAGAAGCCCCTTGCCTACAACGGCGAAGCGGACCTGACCGCGTGGTTCAAGAAGTACTGCGCCGACTTCACGCTTGAACCGTTCGATTCGACCGCCGCGACCGACGAGAACGAGGCCGCGCACCTCGAGAAGGAATGCGACGACACGCTCCGCGACCTCGCGCACGCGGGGCTGATCTGGCGCTACGGCCCGGGCGTCCTCAACGACGAGGACGACGACACCCGCAGCGCCGACGAGAAGCGGGCGATCCGCGCCCGCCTTGAGCGCGAACTCAAGATCCTCGCCGACAAGTCGATCTCCGCGTACTTCCTCATCGTGTGGGACTTCGTGAACTGGGGCCGCCAGCGCGGCGTGCCCGCGATGGCCCGCGGCTCGGGCGTCGGCACGATGGTCGGCTACGTGCTCGGCCTCTCGAACGCGTGCCCCGTGAAGTACGGCCTGCTGTTCGAGCGCTTCACCGACCCCAACCGCTCCGAATACCCCGATATCGATATCGACCTCTGCCAGGACCGCCGCGCCGACGTCATCAACTACGTCCGCGAGAAGTACGGCCACGTCGCGCAGATCATCACCTTCGGGACGCTCAAGGCCCGCGCCGCGATCCGCGACATCGGCCGCGTGATGGACATCCCGTTGCCCGAGGTCGACAAGATCGCCAAACTCGTGCCCGAAGGGCTCAAGGTCACCATCGACACCGCGCTCGAGCAGGAGCCGGACCTCAAGGCGATGTACGACTCGGAGGGCCGCACGCGCCAACTCCTCGACACCGCGCGCACGCTCGAGGGGCAGGTGCGCCACGCCTCGGTGCACGCCGCGGGCGTCATCGTCGCCACGCGCCCGCTGCACGAGATCGTCCCGCTCTACAAGGCGCCAGGCAGCGACGACATCGTCACCCAGTGGGACGGACCGACCTGCGAGAAGGTCGGCCTGCTCAAGATGGATTTCCTCGGGCTGCGCACGCTCAGCGTGGTCGAGCGCGCCAAGCAACTCATCCGCCAGACGCTCAGCGAGGACCAGGTCCGCAAGGCCGTCGGCTGGAGCAAGGACCGCGCGGGCGACCCGCTCGACCTCGACCGGCTCGCCTTCAACGACCCGCGCGTGTTCGAGTGCTTCCGCCGCGCCGACACCACCGGCGTCTTCCAGTTCGAGTCCGGCGGCATGCGCCGCCTGCTCGCCGAGATGAAGCCCGACCGGCTCGAAGACCTCATCGCCGCCAACGCGCTCTTCCGCCCGGGCCCGATGGACCTCATCCCAACCTATAACCGGCGCAAGCACGGGCAGGAGGATGTGCCGAAGGTCCACCCGATCGTCGACCGCTTCACCGCGGAAACCTACGGCGTGATGGTCTACCAGGAGCAGGTCATGCAGATCTGCCACGAACTGGGCGGCATCGCGCTCCGTGACGCGTACTCGCTCATCAAGGCGATCAGCAAGAAGAAGCAGAAGACCATCGACGCCGCCAAGCCCGACTTCATCAAGGGCGCCGAGCAGCGCGGGATGGCCAGGCGCGACGCCGAAGAACTCTTCGACCTCATCCTGAAGTTCGCGGGCTACGGCTTCAACAAGTCGCACTCCACCGCCTACGCCATCACCGCGTACCACACCGCGTACCTGAAGACGTACTTCCCCAACCAGTACATGGCCGCGTTCCTGACCTACGAGAGCCAGGCGCTCAAGGTCGACGAGTGGATCCGCTACCTCGATGACTGCCGCAAGACCGTCTTCCCCGATTCGGTCGACGGCTCACACGTCGGCGTCGAGGTCCGCCCGCCCGACATCAACCTCTCGCAGGCCGACTTCTCCGTCGTGTTCGATCCCGATGAGCCGCGCGACAACTGCCACGGGCACGTGCGTTTCGGCCTGCGCGCCCTGAAGGGCGCCGGCTCGCGCGCCATCGATTCGATCATCGCCGAGCGCGAGTCGGCGGGCGAGTTCAAGTCTCTGCACGAGTTCTGCGAGCGCGTCCCCAGCGGCTCGGTGAACAAGGCGACCATCGAGTCGCTCGTGTGCAGCGGCGCGTTCGATTCGGTGCACGGCCGCGAGAAACGCGCGAACATGAAGGCGACGATCGAGTCCGCCGTCGCCGCGGGCCAGTCTCTCGCCCGCGACCGCGCCGCCGGGCAGAACGCACTCTTCGGCGGCGGCGACGAGCCCGCCGAAGCCCCCGCGCCGCCGCTGATCAACTGCCCGGAGTGGAGCGAGAAGGAACTCCTGCAGCGCGAGAAGGACACCCTCGGGTTCTACCTCTCCTCGCACCCGCTCGTGCAGCACGGCGAGAAACTCGAGCACTTCGCCACCGCGACCACCACCACCCTGCGCGACATGAAGCAGGACGAACGACACGTCGTCGGCGGGCTCGTGAAGTCAGTCCGCATCATCATCGTGCGCAACGGCAAATCCGCCGGATCGAAGATGGCCATCGTCACCTTCGAGGACCGCGCCGGGACCGTCGAGGCCGTGCTCTTCACCGACTGCTACGCGAAGTACGGCGAGATGATCGCCGAAGACGCCGTGCTCCTCATGATGGGCAAGGTCGACCACTCCCGAGGCGACGCGCAACTCATTGTCGACAAAGTCGCCGACCTCGAGACCGCGGCGAGCGAACTCGGCAGGCGCATCGAGGTGTCCATCGACGAGCGATCGCTGAACGGCACGAGCGAGAAGACGCTCCGCGCCCTCCGCGACGCCGTCAACCCGCACATCAACAGGCCTTCCTCGGCAGCGGGCGCCGACGCGAAGCCCCTCAAGCCGACGCCGCTGCAGATCGTGCTGCGCACCAGCGAGGGCAAGAAGATCACCCTCGAATCGGTCGAGTGCCGCGTCTGCCCGTCGGACGAACTGCTGCGATCGCTCAGCGCGACCGTGGGCAACCACAACGTCAAACTCGTGACGGACACGTCCCCGGGCATCGAACATCGCCCGCGGTACCCGCGCGCCAAGCGCGAGCCCGCGCACGCCTAACGCGCGTGCCGGGGCCGGTAACGCAGCAGGTCTTCGCGCACCGCCGCCTCCTCCGCGGCGTCCTCGAATCTGCCGAGGTCGACCTCGAACGTCACCCACTCGTCACTCGGGAGCGCGCCCTCCACCAGCCGCGCCGCGGTGAATCGGATCCGCCCGGACTCGCCGCGCGTTGTCACCACCTCGAACTCCCGGGCCGTGGGCGACTTCTCCTCGATGCCGGTCACCGCGAAGCCGTGGATCCCGCCGGTCCAGTTCACCGCCGCCCACACGTCCCGCCACGCCGCGTGCACGACCGGCCACGGCGCCTCGTCTGTCGACCCTTCCCACGCCCGGCGCTCCACGCTGCGCGGCTCAGGCGCAGGTTCCGGCCCGCCCGAACAGCCCTGAAGCAACCCGAACGAAATCGGGATCAGGAGCAGCGCCGCACGCGTAGAATCTTGCCTGCACGCCGCGCGTCGCGGGCCCGGTGGGGGCCCGGGACGCACCCGCGGCATGAGGAGTTTGCCCGCGTTGGATCTGACCATCCGTGTCCCTCCAGGCGCCGACCGTGTCACCGTCATGGGCACGGGCGATCGCAACCTCAAGATGATCCGCGAGGCGCTCGGCGTCAACGTGTCGTCTCGCGACGGCGAGGTCCGCCTCTCGGGCGACCCGACCGCCGTCGCCGCCGCCCGGCTCGCGCTCGAGCGCATCGGCGACCGGTCCCGCGCCTCCGCCGGCCCCGACGCCCAGCGCATGCTCTCGCGCCGCGAGGTGCTGGGCATCATCGCCGACGCCGCGGCCGACACCGGGGACGCCGTCGGCCCGGGCTCGGAATTCCAGTCGCCAGAGGCCGTCGAGTACCACCTGATGCCCGATTCGACGCGCCGCTGGGACGGCCCGCTCGACGTCTACGCCGCCGGCCGCCGCGTGACGGGCAAGAGCGAGAACCAGACCGCGTACCTCGACGCGATCCGCGCCCACGACCTGGTGTTCTGCATCGGCCCCGCGGGCACGGGCAAGACGTACCTCGCCGTGGCCGCCGCCGTCCACGCGCTGAAATCCGGCCGCGTCAAGAAACTCGTGCTCGTGCGCCCCGCCGTCGAGGCGGGCGAGAAACTCGGCTTCCTCCCGGGCGACCTGCAGGCGAAGGTCAACCCTTATCTGCGGCCGCTCTTCGACGCCCTCCACGACATGATGGACTTCCCCACGATCCAGCGCTTCATGATGAGCGACGTGATCGAAGTCGTCCCGCTCGCGTACATGCGCGGCCGCACGCTCAACGACGCGTGCATCATCCTCGACGAAGCCCAGAACACCACCGTCTCCCAGATGAAGATGTTCCTGACCCGCATGGGCCAGCGCAGCAAGATGATCGTCACGGGAGACACCACCCAGATCGACCTCGAAGACCCGACCCAGTCGGGCCTCATCGACGCCGCCCGCCGCCTCCGCCGCGTCCCGGGGATCGCGTTCGTCGCCCTCGACAGGGCCGATATCGTGCGCCACTCCCTCGTGCAGCGGATCGTGGAGGCCTACGGCGAGGAGCGATCCGACAGCGGAGAGAGGTCCTGATATCACGGAGCGGCCCGATCCGGCCGATCATCCTCAGGTACCCTGCGACCGACCGCCCGCCCAAGGCGAGCCATGCCCGAGAAGCCCTTCTCCAGAACAGCCCGATCAGCGCCGTCCCGCGGCGCGGCCGCCCGCAGGCGTGAACTGCGCAAGGCGATCGAACGCCGCGAGGGCAACCTCCTCCGCGACCTCGCCCACAACCCGCAGGTGGGAGTCGCGCTGCTCATCGGCGCGTGCTTCGCGCTCGCCGTCGGCCTGATCGCCGCCTTCGCCAACCAGAACCCGCGAATCATGCCCGGCCGCGTCGCCGACACGACGCGGCTCGTCCGCGCCGAGTTCGAGCGCGAGAACGCCTCCGCGACGCAGACCCAGCGCGAACTCGCCCGCCAGCGCGCCCCGCGCGTCTACCAGCGCGACCAGGCCATCTTCGAGGGGCTCCGCAACTCGCTCGAGCGCCTGCCCCGCTCGCTCGCCAACGCCGAGACCCTCGACAACGTCGCCCTCGAAATCCGCACGCTCTTCAACCTCGATCAGGCCGCGTTCGAAGCGATCCGGGCCCAGGTCGACGGCGACGGCGTCACCGAGAACTGGCAGAACTCCGTGCGCGCCTTCATCGCCGAACTCGAGCGCACGCCGATCCTCGCCCCCGACGAATTCCAGGTCGAGGAACTGGCCGCGAACTCCCGCCTCGAACTGCGCCAGCCCGGGTGGGAACTCTCGGTGCGCAAGGAGCAGGCGATCAACGTGAACAACGCCGACCGGCTCCGCACGGAGTTGCGCCGGCTCGCGGGTCCGTCGCGCGCCGGGTTCCCCGACGCCGCGGTCACGCCCATCGTCGAGCGCGTGCTGCGCATCCAGCGCCCGACGTACACCTACGACGACATCGCCACGCAGTTGGAGCGCGACCAGGCCGCCGCGGCCGTCGAGCCAGAACTCCTCGTTTTCAAGCCCGGCGACCTGCTCATCCGCCGCGGCGAGCGCATCGACGCCGCCTCGCTGCCGAAACTGCTCGCCGAACGCCGCGCCTACACCGAGGCCGAGCACGACTCCAG
>JBQLZI010000067.1:0-10373 GCA_052168195.1 Phycisphaerales bacterium | reverse complement strand
CGAAAACCCGCCGACGGACGGCGCCCCGGCGGCGATCCGCATCCTGGCGTTCGGTCCGCACGTGGAGGTGGAGGCGCTGCAGAAGGCCCGGGATCTGGGCGCCCACGACGTGACCACCCGGGGCGCGTTCAGCGCGAACCTGCCCGACATCCTGCTGCGGCTGAATGGATGAGAGCGCGTCTCGCGGACTCTACAGCACAAGCACTGGCCACAGAGGAAGCAGGTTGCCGTCAACAAGCACGCGGAGGACGCCGACCGTGCCGTCCGGAAGTGCATACAGGATCACGCGCGCCCGGAGCACGTCGTCGCCCGCGGCTTCAGCGCGGAGTCCGAATGTCACCCGAAGCACGAACAGCGTCCCGCTCTGGACGACATCTTCCGGGTCGCCGGGTGGGAGGAATATCGAAAAGTACGGCTCGGGCGCGGGGCCGGTCGCTCCGTTGCTCGTCTGCGGCGCCCAGCGATCGCGCCAGCGTCGCATCATTTCGCGGGCCGCGTCTTCCTGCACGGGCACGAGCGCCAGTGACGGAAGGTCTACCCATGCCCATGGCTCGCTCGTGCGGAACCACCACAGGGCAATGTCCCGATCGGACAATCGTTCCGGATTCGGGGGCCGGTGCTCCGGATCCACGAAGGTCGCGCCGCGCCGCGCGGTCCTCAGCATGTCCCGGAACCATTCATCGCCGCTGGCGAGCCGAAGGTCGATCATCGATTCGGCGCAGCCCGACATCGACGCATGGAGATAGTCGACTGCGAAAGAGGTCACGGCGAGACGTAATGCGTCATTGGTTTGAGCTCGCCCTTTCAGACGCTGGGCGATCACCTCGCGCGCAGGGTTTGATTCGAGCGTGACGGCAGCGCACGGCTTGCTAGACGCAGCCATCACCGGAACGCGCCCGTCGCGTCCAAAGAACAACCACGCGATAATGACGATGGCGGCGATCGCCAGCGGAATGTAGACGAGCGCGCGACGCCAAGGCCTTGCACGCGCGGCTCTGGCGGCGGGCATCAGTACGGCCATGCCGCATCGCGACATACGTGCTCAAGGCGTATGTACACACCGTTCAGCCAAACCTCGTTCACGATGCCTACTTCGTCATCCTCGCAGCACCTCGAATAGCGCAGAAGCTGATTCACCGTTCCAGCACCGACCACGTGGAACCAGCCGACCTCAAACGGATCGGCCGGGCACGGGTGCGTGAATGCTGCATCACCGCAGTCGGGCCAGCCCCAGCGATAGCCCGCCGGGGCGCCGATCTGTCCGCCTCCCCCGCCGATGCCGCCCGGGCCGCCTCCGAAATACGCCTGACATTGCTGCCCGGCGTCCATGTCCATCACGTAGATTGAGCCGTTCTGCGCCGAGAGCGGCGCGGCAGCGCACGCGGCCACGACGAGCGCGGTTCTGAACTTCTTTTGTGCAGGCATAATCCGTCCTTTATTTCAATCGGTTTATCGTTTCTCGAAGTCTCTCCCGAGAATTCCCATTGGAGTTTCTTCGAACGGCTTGTTCGCGCAACTTGCCTGCGGCAGCGTGATCGCCGCGGCGATGGGTACGTGGCTCGCCGCCCCATCGACGGTGACGAGCGCAACCCCACGCTCTTCGCGTGTCGGGTCCGACGCCTGTCCGCTGTGGAACAGCAGAGCCTTTGACGCGGGGTACGCTGTCTCGCTCCAGCGCACCGGCCGAAAGATGCGAGGCCCAAGATGGCGCCCACAGTCCGGGGTGAACCGCCGCGGGTCTAGGTACATCGCATCGGAGACAACGAACCTTGATGCCCTGAAGTGGACCGCGCCCGGGTATGAGATGAGCATGGATTGAAGCCGGATCTCGCGCTCGGGCAGCGGCGGCTCGTCCACAGGATGCCACGATGAATAGCCTTCCTGGAGCCACGCGCCGAGCGGCCAGGTCCAATACTCGGATTGCATGTCATAATGGCCGAAAATTGTCGCGGGGCTCGATCCGGCGCGAAGCACGAACGGAGTCCCCGGCGCGGGGAGCCCTTGGTTCACGAACACATCATTGTGCGCGACGCCCCATTGGAAGAACTGTTGCTGCGTCGAGCGAAGATTGGTGAGGTCTGTGACTTCCTCGGCGGTCGTCAGCGCGCCGCGGAGCACGGGGATTGTGATGCCGAGCAGGATCGCGATCACCGCGACCACGACAAGCGCCTCGACAAGTGTGAATCCTCGGCGTGTGCCCATCCGTTCGCGCCTCCTTCGGAGAACGACACCGTACCGGATGGAGCGGGGGGGGGGCAATACATACATCAGAAGAAATATGACTCGTTTGTGTGTCAGCGCAGCAGCGCGAAGGCCTTCGGCCCCTTGAACACGCGCAGCAGGTAGATCAGCGAGGGGATCAGGATCAGCGAGCCCACGCCCAGCGCCCCGAGCACGAGCCAGTGCATCGTGCGCACGGCGGCGGCCTCTTCGATGGTGATCTCGCCGAGCACCATGTCGGGGAAGAGGGCCGCGGCGAAGCCGACCACGACGAGCGCGGTCTGGATGACCGCGAGCGTGCGCGCCAGCGCGTCGCGCCTTGTCCACAGCGCCCACAGCGCGGCGAGCGCGATCAGCGAGGCGCCGAGCACGAGCGGCCACGACCACCAGGCGCCGCTGAGCCGGGCCGCGAACTCGGGCGCGCCGAGGTGCGCGTACCCGCGCGCCGCCCACGCGAAGACGCCGACCGCCACGCCGCTGGCGATGGCGCGGCGGCGGAAGTCCTGCCTGAGGGATTCGTCCTCGGCTTCGACGGTCAGGAAGACCGCGGCGAGGAAGGCGAACAGCGCGAGGGTCATCAGCCCGACGAGCCAGGGGAAAACACGGAGCCAGGGCGCGAAGAAGCCCCCGGTGTAGACGCCGTCGTCGTTCCAGGTGAGGGCGCCGGAGAGGGCTGTCCCGAGCGAAACGCCCAGGAGGACCGGCGTGAGGACGCTGGCGACGGAGAAAACGCGTCCCCAGACTCGGCGCGCGCGGTCGGCGTGCGCGTCGTAGGCGCGGAAGACGAACGCGCTGCCGCGCGCGACGATGCCCAGGAGCATCAGCGTGAGCGGGATGTGGAGCGCGGTGGAGAGCATCGCGAACGCCCTGGGGAAGCAGACGAACATCACGACGATGACGACGATGAGCCAGATGTGGTTGGCTTCCCAGATCGGGCCGATGGCCTGCTCGATGAGGCCGCGCTGCTGCTTCCTGCGCGGGCCGCGCGCCAGGGCGTCCCAGACGCCCGCGCCGAAGTCAGCCCCGCCGAGCAGCACGTAGACGAGCATCGCGGCGACGATGACCCACGCGGTGATGTATTCGACGGGCATCAGCGCGGCTCCTGGGCGTCGATGCGCACGGCGGCGTGCGGATCGTCCGGGTTATCGACGGGGGTCGACGCGTGCGGCGCCCGCGGGGAGTACGTCCCGCGCACCTGCTGGGCGAAGAGGCACGCGACGATCGCGCCGAGCACGAGGTAGACGACGCTGAACGTGATGAACGGCGCGACGAGCCCGGGCATCGGGGTGACGGCGTCTTTCGTGCGCATGACGCCGTGGATGATCCACGGCTGGCGCCCAACCTCGGTGACGATCCAGCCGAGTTCGATCGCGATGAACCCGGCGGGCAGGAGCACGACGAGTGCGCGCAGCAGGAGCGTGTTGGTGGGCACGGTCTTCCGGCGGAAGTACGCGACGGCGAACCACGCGCCCACGCCGAGCATGAGCATCCCCAGGCCGACCATGCCGTCGAACGCGTAATGCACGATCGCGACGGGCGGCCACTCGTCTTCCGGGATGTCGTTGAGCCCGGCGACCTCGCCCGAGAAGTTGTCGTGGACGAGGAACGAGAGCAGGCGGGGGATCTCGATGGCGTAGCGGACCTCGCGCGCGTCCTCGTCGACGACGCCTCCGATGGTCAGCGGCGCCGGGGCGGCGGTCTCGAAGTGGGCCTCCATCGCGGCGAGTTTCGCGGGCTGGGCGTCGTGCAGGCGCTGCGCGGCGAAGTGCCCCGTGACTGGCTGGAGCACGGCCGCGGGAATGGCGAGCGACATCGCGATCCCCAGCGCCTTGCGGTGGAAGGTCGAGGCGCGGTCGCGCAGCAACCCGATCGCGTGAATCCCCGCGACGGCGAAGCCGGTCGCCATGAACGCCGCGAGGATCATGTGGATCGCCTGCAGCGGCCAGGCGTCGTTGAGCATCGCGGCGACGGGATCGATATTGGAAAATGTATTGGTCGCGGCGTCGTACTCGAAACCGGCGGGGGAGTTCATCCAGCCGTTGACCATGATGATGAACGCGGCGGAGACGTTTCCCGAGACGGCGACGACGATCCCCGCGAGCAGGTGCGCGCCCTTGCTGACCTTGTCCCACGCGTAGAGGTAGACGCCCAGGAAGATCGCTTCGGTGAAGAACGCGAAGCCCTCGAGCCCGAAGGGCATGCCGATGATCCCGCCCGCGTGCTCCATGAAGGTGGGCCAGAGCAGGCCGAGTTCGAAGGAGAGCACGGTGCCCGAGACCGCGCCGATGGCGAAGAAGACGGCCGTCCCCTTGGCCCAGCGCCGGGCGAGGGCGAGGAACTCGTCGTCCCCGGTGCGGTTGTGGCGCCATTCCGCGAGGACCATCAGGACGGGCATGGCCATCCCGATCGCGGCGAAGACGATGTGGAACCCGAGGGACACCGCCATCTGGAGCCGGGCAAAGAGCAGGTCGTCCACGCCGGCCTCCTTTCTGTGAAACAGTATAGATTACGGTTTCACAAGAACAAGCGTCGCAGCAGGCTGTGTTCTACCCCGGATCTCCGGCGGCGGCGCGCCGGCTCCCTACCCTTGCCGCGATGACGACGGCGACGGCAGCGCAGGCGACTCCCGACACGGGCTGGGGACGGCGGATCGGGCTCGCGGTCCGGGACATCAAGATTGCGCATTCGGTGTTCGCGCTGCCCTTCGCGCTGCTCGGCGCGTTCCTCGCGACGACCGCGCCGCTCAATTGGCCGCGCCTGAGCGGTCAGCTCGCGCTGATCGTCGGGTGCATGGTGCTGGCGCGCACGTGGGCGATGCTCGTGAACCGTCTCGCGGACCGCGAATTCGACGCGCGCAACCCGCGCACCGTCCGCCGCGCCCTCGCGAGCGGCGCGCTGCGCGCCCGCGACGCGTGGCTGATCGCGCTCGCGTGCGCGCTGGGGTTCCTCGCGCTGTGCGCACTGTTCGGGGTGTTCTACGGCAACTGGTGGCCGGCGATCCTCGGCGCGCCCACGCTCGCGTGGATCGCGTTCTACTCGTTCACGAAGCGGTTCACGGCGTTCGCGCATCTGTTCCTCGGCGGCGCGCTCGCGGCCAGCCCGATCGCCGCGGCCATCGCGATCCGCCCGGAGGCGCTCGCCGACACGCCCGCGCTGTGGTGGCTGGCGGCGATGGTCCTGCTCTGGGTCGCGGGCTTCGACGTGCTCTACGCGCTGCAGGACCTCGAGTTCGACCGCCGCGAAGGCCTGCGGAGCATTCCGGCTCGCCTTGGTCCGAAGGGCGCGGTCCTCGCCAGCCGCGCCATGCACCTGCTGGCGTTCGTCGCGCTGGTCGCGGCGTGGCGCAGCGACGCCCGGCTCGACGCGGTGTTCGCGGGCGCGGTGGGGCTGATCGCCGCGCTCCTCGTCGCGGAACACTGGTGGATTTCGCGCAAGGGGATCCTCGGCCTGCCGATGGCCTTCGGGGTGATCAACGGCGTGGTCTCGTGCGTCGCCGGGCTCGCGGGCATCGCCGACGTCGCCCTGTGAGATTTTTTCCGCTCGCCGTGACACTGACTCAATCTTGTGGTACGCTCCGTCCTCAGCGGGCGAGAGCCCGCCGAACGAGCAACCACCCGGAAGGGTGTAACGATGCCCCCGGAAGGGCGGCGTGACTGCCTCTGGCGGTCCGCCGCCTTTTTCTTTGCGCACGCATCGCGCCGTGCGCGCCAACGACAACGCCCCGGCGCGGGGCCGGGGCGCTGATCGAAGTCATCGAAAGTCGTCGCGGATCAGAACGGCGGGTTGTTGCCCGCGCCGTTCCCGGCGCCGTTCTGCGGGATCATGTCCTGCAGCGACTGTCCGACCGCCACGCCCGCCTTGATCACCGGCGCGGGGACGAACACGTCGAAGCGCATCGCCCCGCCGTCCGCCGACATGCTCGCGCCGATCGGCGGCAGCGCCTGCGGGATCGCGTTCGCGTCGATCGGCTGGCCCATCATCGCGAGGAACGGCAGCGCCTGATCGAGAATCGAGCGCGGCATGATGTACGCCTCGAACACGCGCTTCTCGGGAAGGTTGCGCTGCACCTGCGACAGCATGCGGTCGCCCGCGAGCGAGTTCTTCCCGCCCGCCGCGTCGAGCGCGCCGGTCATCAGCGACTGATCGGGCGTCGTCGTCGCGACCACGCCCTTGTCGACCTTTCCAAGGAAGCCCGAAGGCCCGCCGGTCGGGCCGTAGATCATGCCCATGCCCCCGGCCATCGAGCCGGGCCTCGCCTGGGCGCGCAGCGAATACGCCGAGACCTTGCGGTCGCCGATCGTGGTCGTGTCGGCCTTGTACGTCGCGCTGTAGTTCAGTCCGTTGGCCGACTCGCCGTCGAGGTCGTTCAGCAGCGTCTCGTACCCCTGGAGCACCGCATCGGGCGACGACGACTCGTAGTAGAACGTGCCGCGCGCCAGCAGGCCGCCAGTCAGACCCGCCGGGTTCTTCATGATCACGCCCGACTGGCCGGTCAGGTTGTCCAGCAGCGCGGTGGCGCCGGGCATCGCGGGCGACGCCTGCTGACCCGCGGCCATCCCCGCGTCCTGCAGTTCCTTCGCGCGGCTGATCATCGTCCGCGCCACCGGGCTGGTCAGGTCGATCGCGTACGCCAGCATCGCCGGCGACGCGTCCGTGCCCTGCGGCAGTTTCGAGAGCAACCGGGCCGAATCCCCGCCGCCCTGGAAGATCTGCGCGAGTTCCGAGCCCTCGGTGAAGTTCGCGGCCAAGGTCGTCGTCAGGCCCATGCCAGACGCCTTCAGCCCCAGCACGCCCACCTTCGCGTCGCGCAGGAAGTTCTCCGCGATCTGCTCAAACGGGCTGTTCTCCATCATGTCCGGGCCGAACCCGCCCTGGTTCATAAAGGGGAGGGCGTTCTGTTTGATTTGCTCGATGCCCGGCTCGATCAGCGGCCGCAGCGCCGGGATGTTCGCGATCAGCGCCGCGTCGGCGTTCTCGACGACCGAAACGCCCATCGCGCCCAGATTCGTCCGGTGCGCGCCGAGCATCCCGCCGTCGCCCGTGTACTTTTCCAGCACCGAGCGCACCGGGCTGACCGCCGCGTACCCGCCGGGGATCTGCTTGATGTAGATCTGCTCGCCCGCGGCCAGACCGGTCGCGAGGTCGCCGCCCTCGTTGTCCGCCGAGAGCGAGCGCGCCACCGCGGCGTAATCGCTGACGGGCAGCAGCAGCAGGGCAGGGGGCACGTCGCCGCCCAGATCGCCCGCCATCAGCGCGAGCGCCACGGGCTTGCCCGTGTCGATCCCCCGCGACAGCCCGACCACCGACAGCAGTTGCGCCGGGGACGTCACCGCGGGCATCTCGAGCGCCGTCAGCAAGGCCGCGGCGTTCTTGTCCAGGCGGTCCACGCTCGGCGCCACGACCACCGCCAGCGCGTCGGTCGGAACCCGATCCAGAGACGAAGGCAGTTCCGCCCACGCGGACGAAGCCAGGAGGCCGGCGGCAAGAAGCCCCGCCCCCAGCGTGCGCGGCGACGGGCGACGGATAACGGCGTGCTTGATCATCGCTCTCTCGTTGCTGTTCAAAGGGTTACGCCGATCCGCGATCGCCCGCGACCGGCCTCTGTGCGACTCGATGATACTCGCGGGCCCCGCGCCGGGTTCCCGCGGCGCAAAGCGACACCGCCCGCGCACACCCCTCCTTCGGCGCCAGCGCCCGCGGCTTTCACCGCCCCCGCGCCCCGCGGCTGACACAACATTGAGGCACTATAAAACACCGAAAATCGCTTGACCCCCCCCCCCCTGTGGTCCGGTACCTTGGGCAAACCGGAAGGAGGCGCAGCCATGCGCACGCGGCGGGCGGTCACCCTGATGGAGTTGCTGGTCACCATCGGCGTGGTGGCGATCGTCGTCGGGATCACGATCCCCGTGCTCCGCACCGTCGCGCTCCAGCGCCACGACGTCAGGAACCTCACGAGTCTGCGCTCGACCCATCAGCAGTTCCGCCAGTACGCCAACGACAACGACGACTCCTTCGTAAACTGCGGCCCCCCGCGGCGACCGGGCTACCCGGCGGTCATCGACTACGGCGAACCGAACGGCTTCGAACACATCTCGTATCTCGGCCAGTCCGGGTGGTGGCCGATGGTGTTGGCCACGTACACCCGAGAGGGCTTCCCGACGTGGCACAGCACGCACTGGCTCCCACCGGATGATCCGCCGCCGCACATACGCCGGGGATACACCAACACGCGATACATCGCCGAGTCAGGGTTTCTTTATTCCCCCGCGTGCATCACCGCGCCGGCCATGTGGCGCGATGGTGTAGACCATCTGACGCCGATGGACGGGCACTTCCGGCGCGTGCGATGGAGTGAAACGGTGCACCCGGCTGCAAAAGGGCTGCTGTTCGATTCCGTGGCGCCGCTGCGCAGCGAAACGTCAGACAAGCGTCAGGTGGCGTTCGTGGATGGGTCCGTCCGAATGGAAGACTTCCTTCGCCCGACCGGGGCGCCCCCGGGCGCGGCTCGTCGAGGAACCGCCGTGCTCTGGACGCCTCATGGAATACTGGGACGAGATTTCTAGTAGGAGAACAAGCATGAAATTCGCCGTCAGCATCATCTTGGCGTGCGCTCTGGCTTGCGTTGCAACTTCAGAGATCGATACGCAGATCAGGTGTCACGAATGACAAAGCAGAGCACCGGTCGGAGCGTGGTCATCATCGTCGCCGCTCTGGCGACCATCATCGCCGTTTGGGCACTCATTTCCCGCCCCGTCCGCGACAAGGACGCACGGTTCGACTTCGAATCTGACCCGCTCCGTCCGCCCACAGAAGCCGTCGATTCCCACAGCGGCCTCCCCGCACTCTCCGCCCTCGATCCCGCGGCCGTGGGGCAACTTCGCGACGCAATCGCCAACGCGATCATGAACACCGGCCTCGAACGCGCACAGTCGGCAACCGACCCTGCGCTCGAATATGCGCTCGGTGTTGGCGACAGCGACATCGACAGGCTCCTCGGCCTCGCAATTCAGCACGGCGGCAAGCCGAACGAATCTCTGGTCGCG
Organism: Phycisphaerales bacterium; assembly: GCA_052168195.1. GTDB lineage: Bacteria > Planctomycetota > Phycisphaerae > Phycisphaerales > UBA1924 > JAHBXC01. Next base: position 1,110 of record JBQLZI010000067.1, on the reverse strand, counting down.
CGCTACCGGTTCATGGCCGATGCTCAGCCCGACCGGGGCCGCCCCCGCGACCTCGCAACATGGAACTCCGTGCAGGTGTTCCGATGGGCGACCGTGCTCTCGTCAACCGCGCGATGGGTTGGGGTGGACTTCGATGAAGTGAAGGCACGGCCATTCCTGGCCTCCGAAATGGAGACATTCTTCGATGTCACGCCTTCTTCCGCCGATGTGCGCATCGGTATGGCCCCGATGTTGTTTCCTCGTCCCGACCTCCGCGAGCGCCTCGAATCAGGGGCCGACGCGCTAGTCGTGACGATCCCAGCTTCTCAGGCCAACGGCGATCCGCTCATCGCCGAACTCCTGCTCGTTGAGTATGAGCCCGCAGCGTGGTACCCCCTGACCGCGCGGGTCGAAATCCGGGAGGAACCCAAGATGCCCACCCGCGACCCGCGCCCGAACTGAGCCTCACTCCGGCTTCGCGCCCACGACCCGCGCCGCCCACACCTGACTGCCCGGCGCCGCGTCCGCCGCGTCGCCGTTCGCCAGGCGCTGGCTGGTCCACAGCATCCACCGCCCGTTCTCGCTGAACACCGGCAGTCCGTCGAACCCCGCCGCGTGCGTCACCCGCCGCGTCTTCAACGCGTCCACCCCGAGGGCGTCGTCGCCGGTGTTGCTCTCCGCGGCGAACACCTCGTAGTTGTGGTGCCCCACCTCGCTCGTCGAGTACACGAGGAAGTCGCCGCCGCGCGACCAGTACGGCCCCCAGTTCACGTGCCGGTTCGCCGTCACCGGCCGCTCCCACTCGATGCCCGTCGGCCCCTCGCCGTCGAACGCGAGTTTCGCCACGTACACCTGCAGCAGGTCGTTGCCCGCCCGGTCGCTGCGGTAGGTGATATACCGACCGTCGCGCGAGAAGAACGGCCCGCCGTCGTACCCGTCAGCCACCACCAGCGGCGTGTGTTTCCCCGTCACGGTGTCAAAGACGTAAATGTCGCCGTCCTTGGTCCCCTCGGGCACGTTCACGTAGAGCACGTACCGCCCGTCCGCCGAGTACGAGCACTCCGCGTCGTACCCCGGCTTCTCGAACAGCGCACGGATCGTCATCGGCCGCGGGTTGTTCATCGGCGCGTA
>JBQLZI010000066.1:0-10411 GCA_052168195.1 Phycisphaerales bacterium | reverse complement strand
CCACAATGCGCATTATCACGGAACTCTTCGAGAACGTGCGACCGGCCTCACCCCCCGGCGATCCTCACCCGCGAGCGCCGCGCGCTGACGACCCGGCCAGACTCGGCGCGCCCCCCGCCTCAAAGCACGAAATCTGGGCCGCATTCCCGATGCCGGACCGTGCGAGCCCGCATTTCCCGGCCTCAATCGTCATCGCGAGCCGATTGACCGACCGCTGGCCCAAACGCGACGGCGTGCCCTTCCCCGTCGTGTGGGCGCCGCTCGACCAGCCCGAGGTCCTCACGCTCTCGCTCGAAGCGCTCCCGAACGAAACAACGAACGAGGCGATCCAGCGCCTCGATGCGCTCGTTCGTGATATCGCGCTGGCCAGATCAGGCAGGACCGACGCGGCCAACGCGCTCGCCCGCTACGGCGCCATCCTCGGCGCGACGCCGATCCACCCCTTCGTCGCCGTGCGCAACCCGTACTTCGCGGCCATGATCCTCGGCCGCAACGACCAGATCGGCGGCTTCGACGGCGACCTCGCCCGCGCGGTCCGCAACGTCGATGATCACGACCTTCGCACGTGCTACGAAGCGATCTTCGCGCCGTCCGTCAGAGGGATCGCGGTGTGGGAAGACAACAATCCACCCGACCGATGATCACACGGCGCCCTCGACCCGCTCCGAGGCCGACTCAAGCCGGATCACTCTGTCCGCGAGTTTCCAGATCGCCGGGTCGTGCGTGATCAGCAGGATCGTCGAGTCGGGCAACGCCTCGAACACCTCGCGAACCACTCGCGCCGCGGCTTCCGGGTCGAGCGACGACGTCGCCTCGTCCATGATCAGAATCTTCGGCGACTTCAGGATCGCCCGCGCGAGCGTGATGCGCTGCCGCTCGCCCCGCGAGAAACGGCTCCCCATCGCGCCGGGAGTCGACGCGTACCCGATCGGCAGTCGCTCGATGAAGTCGTGCGCCCCGGTCACGCGGCACGCCCGGATCACCTCCTCCACCGACGAGTCCGTGCGCCCGTACAGCACGTTCTCCCACAGCGAGCAGTTGAAGAGGAACACCTCTTGGAACGCCACACCCACCCCGGCGCGCAGACTCGCCAGCGGCCACTCCGTCGTCGGCGTGCCGTCGACGAGCACGCGGCCGCTCGACGGGTCATGGAACCGCGGGATGAGGTTCGCGAGCGTGGTCTTGCCCACGCCGCTCGGCCCGACGATCGCGACCCGCTCGCCCGGCTCGACCACGAACGACACGTCCCGAAGCACCGTCTCGTGCTCGGGGTACTCGAAGTCCACGCCCTCGAACTCGACCCTTCCCACGATCTCGCGCTCGTCAGGCGATGACGACAACGCCGCCTGCTCGTCGGGCCGGCTGGCCAGCACCTCGTTCACGCGATCGGCGCTCACGCGCGCCCGCGCGAAATGGCTCGCGCTGCTCAGCCCCTCGAGCACCGTGGGGTAGAGCATCATCGCGTACCCGAGGAACATGAAGAACTCCCCGGTCGTCATCGCGCCCGCCACCACCTGCCACGCGCCGAAGCCAAGCAGCACGATCGTGCCGGCGCCGATGAGCAGGTCGGCCACCACCTTCTGCCCGACATGCAGCAGTTGCGACCGCATGAACGATCGCCGGATCGCCGCGATCGACGAATCGAACATCCGCCGCTCGCGTTCCTCCGCCGTGAAACCCTTGACGACCTCGGTCCCCATCAGCCGCTCGACGAGCGAACCATGCGCCTCGGCCAGATGATCCTGGGCCAGTTTGTACGTCCGCCGCATCGGGGAGTTGAACACCCGGAACGTCAGGAAGTGCAGCGGCAGCAGCAGCACCGTCGCGATCGCCAACTTCCAGTTCACCAGGAAGATCACGGTGATCAGCACGACGAAGGTGATGGCGTTGAAGAGCATCTTCGGCAGGTGCTGCTCGAAGAAGTCCTGCAGCCGCGTGGTGTCGTCCATCACCCTCGACGACATCTCCCCGACGTGCTCGGGCGCGCCCGCCTCCACACGCATCTGCTGGAGCCGGCCGAACAGTTCGCTCCGAAGCCGAAACGCCAGATCCTCCGCGACGCCCACGCTCAGCATCCGGCTCGCGAAGAAGAGGCCGTTGCGGAACACGTACGCGAGGGCGATCCCCCCGAGGATCGGCCAGATCAGCGGCCAGTCCGCCTCGCGGCTCGGCCCCGGGAGCACCCGGTCAACGATCAGTTTGATCGCGTACGGCACCGCCATGTTCACGGCCGTGAGGCACGCGAGCAGCACGATGACCAGCGAGATCTTCGGCGCGTACCGACGGTACGAAATCCGGCGAATCGCTCGCCGCCGCTCCACGGAAGGCACGGGGTTTCTCGCGTGTTTCGGCAGCCGCATAGGCATTGGTAGCGTACCCGATGCGCCCCGATTCCCGAGCGGTCAGGGCGCCGGATTCTCCTCGCGTCCCCAGCGGGCCGCTCTCGGCAGCGCCTCCGATAACGCCTCCAGACTCTCCTCGATTCGCTCGATCGTCGCCGAGTAGTAGTGCTCGGTGTGGAAGAAGTGCTTGGCCACGTCCGAGTCGAGCACCTGGATATCCGTCGCGTTGATGTCGGGGATCTGGAGCATCGTGCCGACGTCGAAGTGCGTCAGTCGCTGCTGGGCCGTGCCGCCGTTGAGCAGCGCCATCCGCTTGAGCACGATCGCGCGCCGCAGCCGCACGAGATCCTCGGGGGCCTGCAGCAGCACCGTCGCGGTCTCCCTCCCCTGCTCGTCGGGCTGGTTCATCTCCCAGAGCAGCCGGCGCCATTCCGCCCGGTCCGCGCAGTCCACCACCGAGACCTCGGGGATCCGCTCGGTCCCCAGCAACCCGGGATCGGTAACGTGCCGATCGAAGTAGTAGCGAAAGGCCAGCGCGCTCCCGGGGTTGTGCTCGAAGAAACTGTTCAGGTCGCCCGTCTCCTCGCCGTACTCGACGAGCAGTTGCCGCAGGAACCGAACGGCGTACCCCGTGCTCGGCTCTTCGGCGAAGTAGATGATCCGTTCCACGTCGATCGGGTCCGCGAGACTGAGGTTTTTGATGACCTCGTACATCATCCGCTCGACGAGGATGTGCTCGCCCGGGATGCTGTCTCCCGTGAACGCGCTGAACGGCTCGACAGACGCGTACCGGAAGTTGCTGCGCACCAGTTCGTTCACCTGCCGCTTCGCCTCGACCAGCCGGTCGTTCGTCGTCAGGAACCGAAGATCGAACACCTCCGCCTCGCGCAGCCGGTGCAGGTCGCGGTGCAGCGTGTACCCCCGGATATCGAACGTCTCCTCGGAACGAGGACGCATCCGGCTCACCGACGCGTTCTCGGGCAGCACGTACGGCGTGAGCACTATGATGACCTCGCGCTTCGACTCCTCCCAGCGCTGCGACTGGAACAGCGGGCCCACGAGAGGCAGATCGCCCAGCAACGGCACCTTCTGCTTCACGAAGTCTTCCTGGCGGCTCACCAGCCCGCCGATGATCAGCGGCGTGTTGTTCGGGATCCGCGCGTACGTCTGCACCTGCCGGCTCGCGATCGTCGGCGCCGACGCGAGCACGCGCCCATCCTCATCGACCAGTTCCAGATCCTGCCCCGGGATCGGCGACGACACCGTGGTGTCGATCTGCAGACTGATCTCGTCGCTCTCCGCGTCGATGCGCGGCCGCACGTTCAGCAAAATCCCCGTCGGGATGTACTTGAAGTCGAACGCGATCTTGGATGAGCCCGCGCCCAGACCTTCCTGGCTCGTCGCGACCGGGATGTCCGTACCCACGCGGATCGTCGCCTGCCGGTTGTCGAGCGTCACCACGCTCGGCCGCGAGAGGATCTCCGCCTTGCGCTCTGTCACCAGCGCCTTGAGCCGCACCGCCCATTCACTCGGGAGGTTCAGCCGCGTGTCGAACACCGCGTCCAGCGTCTGCGCGGCCCGCTGCGGCGAGAGCGTGCCGAGGAGCAGGTTGAACGAGCCGTCCTGGAACTGCCACTCCACGCCCAGTTCCTTCAGGCCCTCGTCGCCGATCTCGATCACCATGCCCTCGATGAACACCTGCCGGGCCGCGACGTCGATCAGATCTTCGAGAAGCCGCAGCACGCGGCTGTGCTGCTCCGGGTGCGCGGGATGGAAGAGCACCAGCAGCTGCGACGAAGGCCCGGCGACCGTGTCGGTGTCCATGCGCCGCGACGAGATCGGCACCGTGAACAAGCCGTTGATCAGTTGCGCGCGGGCGCCGTCGGGGTTGACCAGCGTCATCGACCCCGCCTCGGGCGAGGGCATCTTGATGACCAGCGGCAGCCGCTCGAATTCGATCTCGGCGAGGTCTGCCAGTTCCGTGTCGCTCAGCACACGCACGCCGAGACTCTTCAGCGCCTTAGTCGCGACGTCCGCGTCAACATAACTCAGTTGAACAACCTGGGCCTCGAGATCGCCGAGGGTCAGCCGGCTCTTCATGTCCGCCGACGCCGCCAGCGCCTCCTGCGTCCATGCCTCCACTTGGTCGACGTCGCTGTTCGGCGTGAACTCATCGGGTCCGAGGATCATCGCGTGCGCGAGCAGTTGCCCGCCCTGCGACACGAACCACCGGTGGCTGAGCCGGACGATGCGGAGACCCTCAGCCGAGTTCCGCGCCAGCACGATCGCCGGCTCCAGCGGGTCGGCGGGCGGCAGGAAGTCCGCGATCTGCGCCGCCGCCTGCGTGTACCCGAACTCCGACTGGAACCGCAGCGCGAGCACCTCGAGCAGGTCGACGACTTCGGTCTCGCTCAGTTTGCCCAGTGGAACCGTCCGGCCCGCGGCGCCGGGCCAGTCCTTGTGCTCCTCGGCCATCTCATCGAGCGACGGGCCGCCGAACACCCCGTCGCCCCTCCGCTCAACAGTCATCTGCGGCGTGCGCCGCGCCATCGACGCCCGAAGCACCGCGTCGCTCCGCCGCTGACGCTCCAGTTGCGCGACGGCTTCCGCGAGTTTGGCGGCTTCGTCGTTCTCCGCCACCACGCCCGCGCTGACCTTGGGCTCTTCGAACGCCGTGCTCCGCGCCGTCCGAGTGACCGAAACGCACGCGGTCAGCATCACAGCCGACACCGCGAGCGTGAATGCCAGAGCGGGAAAGACGACCTCACGAGTGCGCATGGGCGGGCATCCGGCGGGGAAAGCAGTTGGCCAGGAACCGCTCTCAGGGCCGAGAGGAGCGGCTTCTCCCCGTTCATCGGCACAACGTCATCCTCAGCATCGAGGAAGCCGAGCCGGGAACCGGGTTTGGAGCAGCGCCGGGCGGGCGCCCTCAGGCCGCGTGCCTTCCGCGGACCTGCTCGCGGAGCCGACGCTCGAATTCCTGGCCCGACATCGGCGGCGCGAACAGGAAGCCCTGCCCGAGCGGGCACCCAAGGGCCTGCAGCACCGTGAGATCTTCCGGATTCTCGATGCCCTCCGCCGTCGTCGTCATCCCCAGGTTGCCCGCGAGTTCGATGATCGAACGGGCGAGGGCCATGAACTGCTTGCCCCCGCGAAGATTCACCACGAACGACCGATCGATCTTGAGCACGTCGATCGGCAACTCATGCAGACCGGACAGCGACGACAGCCCCGTGCCGAAGTCGTCCATCGCCAGTTTCACCCCGATGGCGCGCAGCGCCCGGAGTGAGTCGACCTGGTGATCCCCGCCCGATGCGGCCTGGTTCTCCGTGATCTCCAGGTGCAGCGACTCGGCAGGCAGACCGACCTCGCGCATGATCCTCGTGAGCCGCTCGGGCAGATCGGCGCACGCCAGTTGAGACCGCGAGAGATTCACGCTGATCGACCGTGGCGCCGCGTCGCGCAGCGAACCGAGCCAGCGCATGTGCTGATTCGCCGCCTCGAGCAGCACCCACTCGCCGATTTCCACAATCAGCCCGCTCTCCTCGGCGATGGGGATGAACTCGGCGGGCGACACCATGCCGCGCCGCGGGTTGTCCCACCGCAGAAGGGCTTCCGCGCCGACCCACTCGCCCGTCTCGAGCGAGACGATCGGCTGGTACGCGAGCGAGAACTGCCCATCCGCGAGCGCGTCGCGCAGCTCTTCCTCGAGGAGCAGCCGCTCGTCGGCGCTCTCGCGCATCGCCTCATCGAAGACCACCGCGCGACCCTTGCCGGCGAGTTTCGCCCGGTACATGGCCGTGTCCGCGTCGCGGAGCAGCGATTCCGCGGTCTGCGGCCTGGTCGAATCCGTCACGATCCCGACGCTCACGGTCGACACGACGCGGTGGCCGCACACCTCGTGCGGCTCACGGAACGCGAGCACGATCCGCCCCGCCACCCGCGACGCGATCGCCGGGTCTTCGAGATCGTCCAGGATCACGACGAATTCGTCCCCGCCGAGCCGACCGACGACAACGCTGTCCGAATCGACCGACGCATCGCCGATACGCAGCACGGACCGAAGCCGGTCGGCGATGCTCCGCAGCAGCACGTCGCCGGCCTCATGCCCGAGACTGTCGTTGATCACCTTGAAACGATCGAAATCCAGGAACAGCACGGCGTACCCGCGTCCTTCCTCGCGTTCGCTGCACACCATGGCGCGCAGCCGCGCCAGCAACAGCGATCGGTTCGGGAGATGGGTCAGGCGATCGACCAGAGAACTGCGCTGGGCTTCCTCCTCGGCGCGTTTCCGCTCGGTGATGTCGAACTGGAGCCCGTCGATGTACTCCGGCTGGCCTGTGGCGTCATCTACGACGGCGAGCCCTCGCTCGAGCACCCATCGCACGCCGCCGTCCCGATGGAAGATGCGGTACTCCACGGAGTATGTGGTCGCGCCGCGGATCGCGGCGTCGACCGCGTCGTCGAGCCGCGACACGTCGTCGGGGTGCACGATGCTGGCGCACGCCCGTGCGCCGCTCGTGAACTCCGTCGCGGGATACCCCGTGACGGCCTCGATCTCGTCGCTGACAAAGAGATTCGTCCAGTTCTCATCGACCGCGACGCGGAACGCGACGCCCGGGAGATTCTGGATGATCGTGCCGAACCGCGTCTCGCTCTCGTGCAGCGCCGCAGTCCGCTCGCGGAGCAACCGCTCGAGTTCTTCCGCGCGTGACGCGGTCTCCTCGCGGAGTTCACGCTGAAACCGGCCCGACGCGAACGCCTGCCGGAAGGGCTCGAGGTTCCGGCAGAACCGCCACGAGAAGAAGTTCAGCGCAAGCAGGAACGCCGCGACCAGTCGATAGCCGGGCCAGACGAACATGAGAATCGAGGTCGCGTACCCGCAGATCGCGCACAGAAGAAAGATCGCGGCGAGATGGAACAGTTTCGTGTTCCGGTCTTCCGGACGCTCACCGAAATAGCATTGCATCCAGAACACGAAGATCCTCGCGTACCAGAGCACAACCCCGCCGGTCAGCGACACCAAGATCCCGATCCAGAGCCAGTCGGCGCGTCCCGCCTCGTCCACGAGGCAGTGCACCCGCGGCATGTAACGGCCATCGCCCGTGAAAAAGTCCAGCGCGGGAACGCCCGTCCACGACGCCCCCGCGGCTTCGCCAGTCTCGACGCCGGTGGCGGGCGCGCAACGAACATCGTCGTGCCTCGTTGCCGCAGAACCAAACGGACAGACGACGGCGCACACCGTGACGATCGGCACGAACATTCGCGCATCAAGGCGGAGTGTGTCGCGAGGCATGTTCACCGCCCGTTGAGAGGGCCCCGCGGTCCGACACCCCCTGTGCCGCGGCCGACGGACGGACCCTTCATCGGTCCCCGGTCGCCTTCAATCCACCGAACTCTTGCGGTTATCGAACCCGGCGCGGCCAGCGTTCACAAGCGCATGACCCGACCGTCTTTACCGCCTCGGATCCGCTGCGGGTTCCAGCCGTTGATCCACGCCGGCGTATCCGGCCCACGGATCGTCCTTGAGCCGGCTCAGCCGTCGCGTGACATTCCGCACGGTGTACTTCGCGGGCGAGTCGAGACGCGACAGTTCGTCCCATCGCAGCGGCGTCGCGACCGGCGCGCCGGGGCGTGCACGGGTGGAATACGGCGCCACAGACGTCGCGCCGCGCGAGTTCCGCAGGTAATCGATGAAGATCTTGCCCTTCCGAGCCGCCTTGCTGGACTTCGCTACATACCGATCCGGTTCACGCCGCGTCAGATCGTTGGCGACCGCCGCGCAGAACTCCTTGGCGCGCTCCCATTCCACCCCGGGGCGCATCGGAACAACCACGTGCAACCCCTTCCCGCCCGTAGTCTTCAGAAACGACCGAAGGCCGACATTCTGCAGGATGTCGTGCATCGTCCTTGCGCCTTCTTTTACCATCTCGAACGGCGCACCGTCTCCTGGATCGAGATCGAACGTCAACATGTCCGGTCGCTCGAGATGCTCCTGCGTCGAGCCCCACGGGTGGATCTCCAGAACACCGAACTGCACAAGAGTGACGAGCCCCTTTCGGGTGTCCACGCTGATGTAGTCTGCCACGCCGCCCTTCTCGCGCACCGAGATCGGAGCGACCGCGTCGCCGAACGACTCGCGGATGTGCTTCTGGAAGAAGCACGTCCCGCCCCGGCCCTTCGGGCACCGCACCGTGCTCAGCGGCCGGCCCCTCAGGAACGGAAGCATCCGGTCCGCCACCGACTCGTAGTACTCCGCCAGGTCGCGCTTCGTGAGTCCCTGATCAGGGAAGAGCACGCGGTCTGGACTCGTCAGCGTGACGCCAGCGACAACGACAGTGTTCTTCGACTTGGCCACGCGAGGCGACTCCTTCAGCGGCGCCGGTTCCGGCGCCGTCTCGATTCGAACATCCTTCGGGGGCTTGTCCTCGCGAAGGCCCTGGAACGACGGATGACGCAACCTCCCGTCCTGGGTCCATTCGGTGAACTCGATCTCGGCAACGAGGCGCGGCGTGATCCACCGCGCGCCCTTACGCTCCGCGGGTTCGGGAAGCCCTTCCAGCGGAGAGGTCTTCCGCTCCAGCGAGGCCATGCGGGCCGCCATGTCCTTCAGCGTCCGCGAGGTGAACCCGGTCCCCACCTTCCCGGTGTACACGAGCCGTCCCTCGTCATCGTGCGCGGCCAGAAGCAGCGAACCGAAGTGCTTCCGTGACCCGCTCGGCGGCGTCCAGCCGACCACGACGAACTCCTGCCGCTTCGTGCACTTGATCTTCAACCACGACCGCGACCGCGACTGCTCGTACGCCGCGTCGGCGCGCTTCGACACGATGCCTTCGAGCCCGAGATCGCACGCGTTGCTGAGCACGTCGGAGCCGTCGCCCTCAAGATACTCCGACAGCCGCAACGCATGCGGAGCGCCGGCAAACAAGGCCTCCAGCGCGGCCTTGCGCTCGATCAACGGCGACCGCGTCAGATCGTGGCCGTCGATATAGAGAAGATCGAACACAAAGTACACGAGCCGGTCGAACCGCCGGGCCTTGATAGCGTTCTGCAGTTGCTGGAACGATGTCCGGCCGTCGTCATCGACGATCGTCGCTTCGCCGTCGAGGACGCACGACTCGCACCCGAGCGCCGCGACCGCATCGGCGATCGGCGGGAACCTCGCTGTCCAATCTTTCCCCGTGCGCGTGTCGAGCCGAACACCCTTGGCCGTCCGACGGGCGAGCAGGCGGTACCCGTCGAGTTTGATCTCATGAAGCCAGCCCTCGCCCGAGGGGGCGTTCGCGGCGAGCGTGCAGAGCTGGGGCCGGTACTCGGGAATCCGTGGAACACGACGTGCCCGCGTGACGCTCGACGCATCGATCGCTTCCGTTGCCGCGGCTGTCGCGCGGCCGTCCGATGCCGCGACGGTCTCGATCGTTCGACCGGTCAGCACGCTTGTCGGCTCGCGGTCGACAATCGAATCGGCGCCTATCGATGCGTGCCGATCCTTGCGCTTGATGAGCAGCCAGTTCTCCCGATGCTCACCGTTGGAAGAACCGATCCGTGTCAGCGTCCAGCCGCCCCGCAACTTCTCCCCGCGCAGCGTGAAGGAGAGTTTTCCGCGCTCCAGTGCCGCGGCGGGGTCGGTACTCGCCTCCGGCGTCCACTCTCCTTTGTCCCACACGATGACCGGGCCGCCGCCGTACTGGCCATCGGGGATGACTCCCTCGAAGTTCGCGTACTCGAGCGGGTGGTCCTCCACATGCACGGCGAGCCGCTTGTCGCCCGGATCGAGCGAAGGCCCCTTCGGAACCGCCCACGACTCGAGGACGCCGCCGATCTCCAGTCGGAAGTCGTAGTGGAGCCGCGTCGCGTCGTGCTTCTGGATCACAAAGATCGGCTTGGGATGAGGCGGGGCCGGGCGGGCCCCAGGCTCAGGGGTCGACCGGAAGTCCCGCCTGCGCGCGTACTCCCCGAGCGGTTTCGAGCGCGCGGCCATGTCAGCCCGCCTTCTTGCGCGACGCCGTCTTCTTCTTCGATGACTTCTTCGTCTTTCCGCCGGACTTCTTGGACTCCGCCACGCTCTG
>JBQLZI010000065.1:0-10471 GCA_052168195.1 Phycisphaerales bacterium | reverse complement strand
AGCAGGGATGCACGCCCGGGAACCACAGCCCCGCGCGCTCCTCGAATCCGCACATCAGGTTCATGGACTGCACCGCGCTGCCCGCGGCGCCCTTCCCGAGGTTGTCGATCGCGCACAGCGACACCACCCGGTTCGTGCCCGGCTCGGCCGCGTACCCGACGTCCGCGAAGTTCGTCCCCGCGACGATCCGCGGGTCAGGCAGGCGGTGCAGCCCGCGCTTCTCCTTCACCACGCGCACGAAGGGCTCGTTCTCGTACGCCCCCTGGTAGATCGGCCACAGGTCACGCTCCGTCAACGGCCGCGCCGTGAACACGTGGCACGTCGCCAGCACACCGCGCACCATCTCCACCGTCGTCGCGGTGAAGTGCAGGTCGAAGTCGCCGAGCAGTTGCTTCACTTCGGCGCTGTGCCTGTGCGCCACCGGCGCAAACGTCCGCAGCGAACGGGCACGCTCGGGGTGGTGACTCGAAGGCCCCGGCTCCGCGCCCGCTTCCGACGAGCCGACCTTCACGTCGACGATCGCGCGCTCGATCAGGCCGGCCCGCGCCAAGGGCAGCAGCGCGAGGTTCACGCAGGTCGCGTTGCACCCCACGCCGCTGACGTACGTCGCGCCGCGTAGCCGCTCGCGATGCCCCTCGGGCAGCCCGTACACGAACTTCTCAAGCCACCCCTGCGCCGCGTGCGCCTCGCCGTACGTCGATTCGTACAGCGACGGATCGCGGAGCCGGAAGTCGGCAGAGAGGTCGATCACGCGTTCACCGAGGGCCGCGTACCGCTCGATGTTCCCCGCCGTTTCGCCGTGGGGCAGGCACAGGAACACGACGTCGACCCTGTCCGCGTCGTCGGGCGCGACGAAATTCAGGTCGAGAAAGCCGCGCAGCGCCGGGTGCACGCTGGAGACGGGCCAGCCCGCCTTCCCGCGCGACGTCGCCCACGCGACCTCGACGCTCGGATGCAGCGCGAGCAGCCGCAGCAATTCGCCCCCGGTGTACCCGGTGGCGCCGACGATGCCGACGCTGACCCGTTGGGATCCGTCGCTCACGCCGTGGCTCCCGCAACATCGAGGGTCGGTCGCGCGGAGGCCGGAAGGGCGGCGGTCGTCTGCTCCAGCGCGAAATCGACAACGAGCGAGGGGATGTTCACGCCCGTGGGCGCGACCGAGTTGCGGAACTCCATCGTGGAGTTCACTTCGTTCACGAGCAGACCGCGCTCGGGGTGTTCGAGCAGGTCGATGGCGAGGACCCCGCCGCCGACCGCGTGCGCCGCGCGGACGCACAGGTCGTTCATCTCCGGGGTCACTTCGACGGCGTGCGTCGTTGCTCCCCGCGCGGTGTTCGTGATCCAGTGCGGGGCGCTGCGCCCGATCGCGCAGATCGTGCGATCGCCGACGACGAAGGCGCGGATGTCCCGACCTGGCTTCTCTACGAACTCCTGCAGATAGATCACGCCGTGGTGGACGCCGCCGAGCGTGGTCTTGTGTTCGATGACGGCGTCGAGGGCGTCGCGGTCGTTGATCCGCGAGACCAGGCGTCCCCACGAGCCGACCGTCGGCTTGAGCACGAGCGGGTAGCCGAGCCGCTCGGCGGCTTCGACCGCGCCCTCGGGGCTGAACGCGACGAAGGAGCGGGGGCTGGGCACGCCGGCGCGGGTGAGCGCCGTCGTCGTGCGCGCCTTGTCGCCGCACACGTCGACGACGCCGGGACGATTGACGCACACCGCGCCCTGCGCCTCGAGCGCATGCAGGATCGCGAGCGCCTTCGTGTGGCTCAGGCAGCGATCGAGGACGACCGTGTCCGGCTCAACAAGCCCGCGGTCCGCGGTGAGGTCGAGCGAGAGTTCGTCGGCGTGCAGGAGATCGACCTCGATCCCCCGACGTTCGAGTTCGTCGAGCAGCATTCGCTCCTCGACTCTGATCCGGGTGTGCAGGACGGCGACGCGCATGGCGTGGTGCTCCGTTCGTGTGCTTCAGGAAGGGCGACGAGTCGGCGCGATCACTCGCCCCAGTCTTCTTCGACCTCGGGCGCGAGTTCGAGTGTGAGCGGGCTGACCGCGGCGACTTCGAGTTCCGCGCCGCACGACGAGCACCGGCACACCTCGTGGCGGCGAGGCTCCCGGGCGAACGAGACCTCCGCTTCGCACTCGGGGCAGGCGGCGGCGAGGGTGAGGACGGCGTTGGGCTGGCTCATGGCGATCTCCGTTCGGAATCAGAAAGGTGTGAGCGTTCGGGCAAAAACAACGAGACCCGCCGAAGGTCTCCGGCGGGCCAGACGTTTGGTGGTCTGGGTGGGGGGTGCCGCGCTGGTCAGGCGCCGCGATCGCCGGAGGCCTCAGGGGGCTTTTTTGGCTTTCGCGAGTTTGGGGGCGGCCACGGCGCACACGAACACGACCGCCCGGGCGGCGAGGTCGTTCGTGATGGCGCGATCGGTGGTCATGGGCGGATGAGTTGAGATCATCGGACGGATGAAGTCAAGTTCTGAAGCGAGTCTTTTCGCGGACTTCACGACTCGGGGGAGGGGGGAGTGCTCCCTGCCCGTACCATGACTACATGAGACGCCTCGCAACCGCCGTGATGATCGCCGCCGCAGCAACCCTCCAGGGGTGTGTCGTCTGGGAGATCCGCGACGGCGTCGAAGGGGTGAACGCCCGGCTCGACTCCGTCGAAGAGACCCTCGAGTCGGTGAACAGCGAACTGACCGACATCGAGGTCCAGCTCGCCGACGTCAGCGGGATCATCGACCAGACCAATCAGCACCTCGCGGTTGTCCAGGGCGACCTGGGCACGACCAAGTCGTCGCTCGGCTCCGTCGATACGTCGCTGGGGTCGGTCGACGAGCAGTTGCGCCTGCTCCGCGAAATTGAAGGGTCGCTCTCGCGCCTCGACACCCATCTCGCGTCGCTGCGCAAGACGATCAACCGCATCGACGGCGCCATTCCGTTCCTGAGTTTCGGCGGCGACGAGGTCATCGAGCCCCCGCCCGTCGAGACAGCCGAGACGTCGAGCGGGTCCGAGGACGACCAGCGGATCGAGACCGCAGAGGCGTTGCCCCCCAACGCACTGCCGCCTTCAACCGCACGCGCCGATCCGATCGTCGGAGTCTGGGTGAGCGTGCATGCGGAGGACGGCATCGTGCTCGTGCTCGATACCGACAAGTCGTTCAACTTCGTCCGCCCCTCCGAGGACGGATCTCGGGAGCGTCTCCGCGGCACATGGTCGCAGCGCGGCGCAACGCTCACCCTGGAGTCAGGCGACGAGTCGCGCGACTTCGAGATCCTGCTCCAGACCACGCGGACGCTGACCCTCGACGAGGCGGGCGAGCGCATCTTCGTGCTCACCAAGCCCTGACGATCACATCGGGATTTCCTCGACGGGCGCCGGCTCCTTCAGCTCCGGCGGCGGGAAGAGGATCCAGTCCCCGTCAACCACGGCCGGAGATCGCACGAAGCGCCGGAGTTGCCCTGCGTTGCGCGAGGCCTCCCCGCTGCGCACGGATTCACGGGCGATCCATCGGCCCGCGGCGTTGGCGAAGTTGTACTCGTCCGCCCCGTCGGGAATGCGTCCGCCGTCGTCGTCGTAATCGTTCGCGACGCTGTAGAGCACGAACGAATCGCCGTCGACGCGGTATCCGATGGGCTCACCGCTGAACGGGTCGATCGGCGCCTTCGGGATGTATCTCGGCGTCAGGTCGCTGAGCGACGAGGGGAGCCCGCCGTGGTCCCGGCGGTGGCGTTCGATCGCGATGGCGCAGAGCGTGGCGTCGCGGGACGTCTCGAACCGTTCGGCGTTCAGGTACGCGTGCACGTAACTCGGTGTCAGCGCGTGGGCGAGCGCGTAGCGGGTGCGCAGGAGCGGCGAATCGATCGCCTCCATCGTGTCATCGAAGGGCTTGCGCTCCCACGCCGGGGTACGTATCCATTCCGCCGACTTCGCGGCGTAGTCGTTGTAGAACGCGAGCGTCTCCTTCCGGCCCGCGCTGATCGCCGATACCACCGGCCCCGCGGCACGCTCCGCAAGATCCGGCTCAAGCCCGTTCCCGTAGGTGAGCCCCGACAGACGCTCCATCGCGCCGGCCGCGAGCACCCCGTCGCCGTCGGAATCCAGCGAGTACATCCGCTGCACGGCGTCCTCGAAGATCATCCGCTCGCCCCGGATGCGGACAAGGGGTTCGCCATCGCTCGGGAACGCCGCCATCGCGTGCGCGATCCGCGTGAGGTTCTCGTCGGAGATCGCGCCCGGATGATCGTGGATGATCCGCGCCGCCGTCTCGCACGCGAGCGCCGCGACCGACATACCCACGAGGTCGTTGATCAAGAACGGCGTCTCGCGGGCCTGCTCCGCCATGCGCACCAGCGCGAGGATGTTGGCGGCGACCCGATCGTGATCGTTCTGCTCGAGCGCAAGGAGCGCATCGACGTGCAGCACCCGGGCGAGCGGTCGGAACTCGCCCATCGTCGGCAGCAGCAGCTCCACCAAGCCGAAGGTCGTGGACGACGCTTCGGGCACTTCCAGATCCGGCCAGAGTTCGCGATCCTCGGCAGTCAGCGGCGTCCCGAGCACGAACCCGAACCCTTCGAGCCCGGCGCCGCGCCGGATGGTCTCGACGGTCTCCGCGTGCTCGAGCAGGAACGCCCTTGTCTCGGGCCAGTCGCGCCAGCCCGGCCGCACGCCGCTCGTCAGTTCCCGCGCGCCCTCCCGGAACCCCGGCGTCAGCAACGCCTCGCGGTAGACCGGCCACGCATGCTCGCCTTCGGGCACGGCGAGGGCCGCTGCGTTGACCCGCGCCGCGTAATCGGTGATCGGCCCCGGCCTGGCCGTGTAGTACCGCGCCGCGAGCACGGCGTAGGTCAGGATCAGCGCCAGCACGAACACCCCGAACGCCTTGACCGAACCGACAGCCAGTTTGAGGTGCAGCGCCCGGTCGCGCTTCTTGGCCCGCCGGATCAGCCGGGCCGCGGTCGTCGTGTTCCCGAAGGATCGCACGAGTTCGTCCGGACCGCGTCCGGAGTCGAGGCCGTCGCCGAAATGGGCGATGAGTTCGCGGGCGACCTCTGCCCGCTCGAACCGGAACAGCCGCGTGCGTCGAGCGGTGCGGGTGATCGCCTCGCGGATCGGTTCGGGCAGGCCGGCGTCGCGGCACAGCAGATCCGGGCTCAGGCGCCCGCTGATCCGCCCGCGCAGCACTTCGCGCAGCGGGGTCGCGCGCAGGCGCCGGAAGGTTCCCACGTCCGCGTCCCGGGAAGGCGCGGTCACGCCAGGGCTCCGATCCGGTTCGCGGCGGGCGAGATCACCCCCAGCGAGCCCATCGCCGCGGCGAGGGCCGTCCACTGCTTCTCGTCCGCGGCCAGGCGTTTCCGACCCTTGGCCGTGAGCCGGTAGTACTTGCGCTTCCGCCCGGAGTCGGCGTCCCGCCACTCGCTCTTCACCAGCCCCTTGGACTCAAGGTTGTAGAGCATCGGGTAGAGCGTCGACTGCCCCATCGCCAGCACGCCGTCGCTCCGGCGCTCGAGGGCTTCGACGAGTTCGTAGCCGTACATCTCTCCGGTCTGCAGGAGTTTGAGGACGGCGACCGGGCCGGCGCCCCGCATGAGTTCGGTTTCGATCCGCATCGGCGTGCCTCCAGCGGAAGAGCGGCGGTACATACTATGTACGACAAAGTATACCGGAAGTTCCCGAAAGTGTCCGCGGTTTTTCCGAGGTTGGGCGCACGTCGCCTGGTCTTGGCGGCGGCTTGGGCGTGCGCGGGGCGCCTAAATAGAGCATCGCGCCGGCGCGAGAGATGATGAAAAGAAAATCTGCGTGTCGGGCACAAGTCGTCGTTGACTCACTCCCGTCGTCGGTACGATGTATCCACCGAGCCGCCGGGATTACCCAGGACGTGGATCGTCCGCCGGCATACGGCCCGTGTGTTTGGGACCTTTCGGAGTTCCCAATGCAAGACACCCGACGGTCGCCCCTGGGCGGCCAGGTCGCGAACTTCGCGATTTCCCTCCCCGTCGTTCAGGACAACGAGCCCGACGACGCGGAGCCTCCGAGTCTCCGGGGCGTTGGTCTTCGCACCGACGCCCGGATCGAACTCGAACCCGACGGCGCAGCCGATCGCCTCGTCATTTCCGAAGCGTCCCGACGCTTCCGCGACCGGGTCTTTCCCGGCGTCTCGGACGCGCTCTGGAACGACTGGAAGTGGCAACTCCGCAACCGAGTGCGAAGCGTCGAGACGCTCGAGCGGATCTTCCGCCCGACCGGCGACGAGCGCCACACCGTCGCGGAACTCGGCGATCGTCTCCCGGTGGGCATCACGCCGTACTACGCCTCGCTCATCGACCCGACCGACACCGCGGACCCGATCCGCAAGACCATGGTCCCCGTCGGTCAGGAGTTCGAGTTCTCGCCCGGCGAACAGGCCGATCCGCTCGCGGAAGACGACGACATGCCCGTGCCCGGGCTCGTCCACCGCTACCCGGACCGCGTGCTCTTCCTCGTGACGAGTTTCTGCGCGGTCTACTGCCGCTACTGCACCCGCTCGCGCCTGGTCGGCAAGACCGGCGAGTACCACTTCAACACCGCCCAGTTCGAGCGCGCCCTCGACTACCTCCGCGCCACGCCGAGCGTGCGCGACGTGCTCATCTCCGGCGGCGACCCGCTCACCATGAACGATGAGCGCCTCGAATGGCTGCTCAGCCGCCTCCGCGCGATCCCGCACATCGACTTCGTCCGCATCGGCTCGAAGGTGCCCTGCGTGCTGCCCCAGCGCATCACGCCGGAACTCTGCACGATGCTCAAGCGCTACAAGCCGTGGATCAGCGTGCACTTCATGCACCCGCGCGAAGTCACGCCCGAGGTCCACGACGCCTGCGGGCGTCTCGCCGACTCCGGCGTGCCACTCGGCAGCCAGACGGTCCTCACCGCGGGCGTCAACGACGACCCCGAAACGATGAAGGGCCTGATGCACAACCTGCTGAAGGCGCGCGTCCGCCCGTACTACATCTACCAGTGCGACCCCATCCCCGGCTCGGCCCACTTCCGCGTGCCGGTCGAACGGGGGCTGGAGATCATCGAAGCCCTGCGCGGCCACACCACCGGCTACGCCGTGCCCACCTTCGTCATCGACGCGCCGGGCGGCGGCGGCAAGATCCCGCTCATGCCCAACTACGTCGTCGGCCGCGACGGCGACGAGATCGTGCTGCGCAACTACGAGGGCAAGACCTTCCGCTACCCCGATCCGCAGCCCCGCGTGGGGACGCCGGCCAATGCCTTCTGACCGACAACACCCGTGCGCGCGCTGCGCGTCGATGCAGAAAACCTGCTGCCAGCGGGCCGAGATCCTCGTCACCGCCGGCGATCGGGAGCGCATCGCCGCGCACAGCGGCCGACGCGACGCGTGGTCACTCCGCCGGCCCGAAGATGCGTCGTACCTCGAGCACGACCCGGACGATCCCAACTGGCTGCGCTACACCACCGACGCGCAGGGGCGACGGTGGATGCTCACGCGCCGGCAGAACGGCGACTGCACGTTCCTGGGCGCACAGGGGTGTGTCCTCCCGCTCCACGTCCGCCCGCTCGTCTGCCGACTCTACCCCTTCTCCTACACCGAGCGCGGGCTCGACGACATCGACGACGGCTATTGCCCGACCGAGACGCTCCTGAAGGACGAGCCGGCCGGATCCACAATGCTCACCGTGCTCGACATGAACCGCGTCGAAGCCGAGCGATGGAGAGCGCATCTCTACGCCGAGTTGACCGCCGAAAGGGGCACGCCGTGCGCATCGGCCTGACTTACGACCTCCGTGACGAATACCTCGCGATGGGCTGGACCGAACAGGCCGTCGCCGAGTTCGACCGCGAAGACACGATCGAGGCGCTCGAGGGCGCACTGCGGTCGCTCGGCCACGAGCCGGACCGCATCGGCGGCGCCTCGGCGCTCATGTCGCGCCTCGTGCGCGGCGACTCGTGGGACCTTGTGCTGAACATCTGCGAGGGCCGCCGCGGCGTCGGCCGTGAATCGCTCGTCCCCGCGATGCTCGACCACCACGGCATCCCCTACACCTTCGGCGACCCGCTCTGCTGCGCCCTGACGCTCGACAAACCCGCGTGCAAGCGCGTGTTCGCGTCCCACGGCCTGCCCACGCCCGCGTTCGCGGTCGTCACGACGCTCGCGGACCTGGACCATCTCACGCTCGCCTACCCGCTGTTCGCCAAACCCGCTCGCGAGGGATCGAGCAAGGGCGTTGATGCGCGGAGCGTCTGCCGCACTCCAGCCCACCTGCGTGAGGTGTGCGCTCGGCTGCTCGAGGAGTTCGCGCAGCCGGTGCTTGTCGAGACGATGCTTCCCGGCGAAGAAGTCACGGTCGGCATCGTCGGGACGGGTTCGGGCGCCGAGGTTGTGGGCGTGCTCGCGGTCGGGCTGGGCGACGGCGTCGAGGCTTACGGCTACGACGACAAGGAACGCTGCGAGGAGATCGTCGAGTACCGCCTCGCCGCGGGCCCTTTCGCGGAACGCGCTGCCGAACTCGCGCTCGCCGCGTACCGAGCGATCGGCTGCCGCGACGCGGGCCGCGTGGACATCCGCGCCGATGTCAGCGGCGATCCACAGATCATCGAGGTCAACGCGCTCGCGGGCCTGCACCCGACCCACTCGGATCTTCCGATTGTCGCTTCGCTCGCCGGATGGACGTACACCGATCTGCTCGAGCGCATCCTTCGCAGCACCGCAACCCGCTGCGAGGATCAGGTAGAGTCTCCGGTGTCATGCGCGTCCTGATCCTCCACGACGAACTTTCCACCGAGTCGAGCGTGGACGCCGCCGACGCCCTCGAGCAGGCCGCGGTGTTCAGCGATCGCTTCCGCACCCTCGGCCACGATGTGCGCACGGTCGGCGTGAGTCTCGATCTGCGCGCAGCCGCCGACGAGATCGAACACGCCGACCTCGTCGTGAACCTCGTCGAGTCACTGCGAGGACGAGGATCGCTCATTCATGTCGTGCCCGCGCTCGTTGAATCGCTCGGGGTTCCGATGACCGGCTGTTCCGCCTCGGCGATTGCCGCCACTTCGAACAAACTCTCGGCGAAACGCGTCCTGCACACGGCGGGCATCGCGACGCCGGAGTGGTTCGACGGCTCGGGCAAGCCGCCGTTGCACGGCACATGGATTATCAAGTCCGTGTGGGAGCACGCGTCGATCGGGCTCGGCCCCTCCTCGATCGTCGACGCCGACCATGTCGATCTGGTCCAGCGTGTCGCGAATGCAGAGCCGACCCACGCCGCGCCGTTCTTCGCCGAGCGGTACATCGACGGCCGCGAGTTCAACCTGTCGATCCTTGAGTTCGATGGCGGCCCGCGCGTGCTCCCGCACGCGGAGATCCGCTTCGTCGACTTCCCCGACGATCGCCCGCGGATCGTCGATTACGTGGCGAAGTGGGACCCTGAGGCGCCCGAGTACCACAACACGCCGCGGCGGTTCGAGTTCACGGCGGCCGACAAACCGCTGCTCGACGAACTCGAACGCGTGGCGCTCCGCTGCTGGGACGCGTTCGAACTCCGCGGCTACGCGCGTGTCGACTTCCGCGTCGACGAGCGCGGGCGCCCGTTCGTGCTCGAGATCAATGCGAATCCGTGCGTCAGCCCCGACGCGGGATTCCTGGCGGCCGCCGAGCGCGCTGGGCTCACGGCCGCTGAGGTGATCGACGCCATCGCCGCCGCCGCCCGGCGGCGAACGGAGCGAGCATGTTCCGCATCCGCCAACTGACCCCCGACGCGATCCCCGCGAACCGACGCCTCATCGACGAGGCCAAGGCGGTCCTGCGCGAGCGACTCCCGGGCCTTCCCGAGAAAGAGTTCGACTCGTTCGAGGACCGCCTCTGCGATCCGCTCTCGCACCGCATGCACGCGATGCTCTTCGTCGCCGACAACATGCGCGGCAAGATGCTCGGCTTCGCGTACGTGTCGCACGCGACCGATCTCGGGTTCTGCCTGCTGGATTACATCGCCACGCCAGTGGGCACGTCCGGCGGCGTGGGCGGGGCGATCTACCAGCGCGTGCGCGAGGCCTGCGTCGGGCTCGGCGTCGTCGGACTCTTCTTTGAGTGCCTCCCCGATGACCCGCAGAAATGCAGCGATCCGACGCTCGCGCCGCAGAACGCGGCGCGGCTGCGGTTCTACGAGCGATTCGGCGCGCGGCCGATCGTGAACACTTCGTACGAGACGCCGCTCAAGCCCGGCGATCTCGACATGCCCCACCTGGTGTTCGACGATCTTGGCTCCGGCAAGGCGCTCGGTCGCGACAGGGCGCGCGAGATCATCGGTGCGGTCCTCGAACGCAAATACGGCGACCTCTGCGACGCCTCCTACATCCGGACTGTCGTCGAGTCGATCACCGACGACCCCGTGCAACTCCGCCCTGCGCGGCCGAAACGGCGGCACACCCCGCCGCCCGATGCCACCGCGGAGAACCTAATCGCGCTCGTCGTGAACGATCAGC
>JBQLZI010000064.1:0-10484 GCA_052168195.1 Phycisphaerales bacterium | reverse complement strand
GACCCCGAGACGGGCGAACGCCTCGGGGTCGATGATGTCGAGGCGCTCGGGTTCGTCCGCGTCGTCCTCGGCGGGGAGTCCGAGGATCTCGCGGCGCAGTTGCTCGACGCGCTCGAGGAACGATCGGTTCTGCTCGGCGGTCGGCTCTTCGGCCTCGTCGCCTGGCTGGGGGATCTGCGGCATCGTCGCGCGCGTCGGGGCGGGCGCGTCGGGCTCCTCGTCCGCGGTGATCTGGAACTCGGCCATGATCGAGTCGTACGCGGAGCGCGCGGGGACGCGGTTGGAGATCGCGTTGGTGCCGAGGTTCTGCGGATCGACCTCTCCCGAGATGCGGTTGCTCTGCGGGGTCTGGTTGACCTGGCCGGGGCGGGGCGTGGATTCCTCTTCGTCGTCGCCTGCGCCGAGGTCGTTGGGGTTGAACGTCAGGCCCCCCGTCGCGGGCTGCGCGGCGTTGGGCCCGCCGGGGGTTCCGGCTGCGCCAGGGGTGCGCTGATCGCCCGCAACGGGGACGGTGTTCATCCCCGGGAGTTCGGGCAGCGGGGACTGGGGCGACTCGGGCGCGACCAGCAGGGGCTGGGCGATGAGCCCGCGGAGCGGGGAGGAGCCGATGGCGTAGGGTTCGCCGTTCTGATCGCGGGTGCTGCCGAAGAACTGGGGCTCGATTGATTGCGCACCGATGTACGCGGACGTCGAACGCATCGAGCCGATGCGCGAGGTGAAGGGGTCGATGGAGAGTTGGGGCTGGTTGAACCGGATGTCGGCGACGGAGGTGCCTGCGCCGGCGCGCTGGATAAAGAGGCCTCCGGTGTCGTAGGTGGGGGCGCCGCCGGTGGCGAGCGACATCTGCGCGCGGAGGGCGTCGATGTTGCGGATACCGCGCGTGGCGAGCCCGGAATAGAGGGAGTCGCGCTGGAAGTCGTACAGGGTGTTCAGCCCGGTGTCGCCGCGGAAGTCGTCGGACGCGAGGTAGCCCGCGTCGCCGCGGAACGACGCGCCGCCCGGCGCGTTGCCGGTGACGATGGCGTTGCGGAAGCGGACTTCCTGCCCGAAATTAGCGTTGCGGCCGCGCGGGTTGACGCGGGAGCCGCCCTGCTGGAAGTTCGCGTCGTGGGCGGTCCCGTCGCCGAGGGCGTTCTGCGCCGCCGCGGGCAGGCCGAGTGTGAGGCCGCAGACCGTCGCGAGGGTCGCGGCGAAGTAGCGGGCCGTGTTGGAAGCGTGGGTAGTCATCGCGAACCTCCTGCGTGCGCGTCCGGGAAGCGCTCCTGAGTGAGTATACAGGGCGTCGGGGAGCGTCCCGGGCACGATCTGGTATCGGTATGGACGCCGCGCGGGTGGGGGGAGTTCGCCCGGAAATGGCTGGCGCGGGGTTCTCGGGCGTTGTCAGGCGTCGGGGGCGTCGGAGGCGTCGGGCTCGTCGATGAAGCGGGCGTCTTCTTCGGGGAGTTCCGGCGCGGGCTCGCTGGGGATGTCGCTCGGGAGGTGGTAGGGGACCTCGAACCAGACGGTGGTCCCCTGGGAGTAGATGGACTGGATGCCCACGCGCCCGCCGAGCGCGAGGACCGCGTGGCGAACGATCGCGAGCCCGAGCCCGGTCCCGCGTTTGGCGCGTCCGAGCGTTGATAGGTGTTCGTAGCCGGGCCGCGCGGGATCGACCTGGTAGAAGCGCTCGAACACGCGCTGCTGCTGCGCGAGGGGGATGCCGATGCCCTTGTCGCGGACCTCGAACCGGACGACGTCGTGGCCGGCGCGCTCGAGCCGGGCGACGACGCGGATCTCGGTGTCGTCGTGGGAGAACTTTGCGGCGTTCTCGACGAGGTTGCGCAGGATGAGCACGATGAGGCGTGGGTCGGTCGACCACCCATCGAGCGTGTCGGGGATATCGAACGCGATGCGCACGCCGCGGGCGGCGCAGGAATCCTCGAACTGGTCGAGGATGGCGCGTTTCAGCAGGTCGAGGCGAAGCGGCTCGATGCGCAGCGCGGCCTCACCGGATTCCACGCGCGAGAGGTCGAGCAGGTCCTGCACGAGGGCCTCCAGCCGGTGGACGTGCCCCGCGATGATTTCCTGCATGCGGGCGGCGACCTTCGGGTTTGCGCCGGTTTCGGACTGGAGCGTTTCGACGGCGCCGCGGATCGCGGCAAGGGGCGTGCGCAGTTCGTGGCTGGCGTTGGCGACGAAATCGGTCTTCACGCGCACGGCGTCGGCGAGTTCGGTGACGTCACGGAGGATGAGCAGCGCGCCGGGTTCGCCGCGGCCGGGCAGCGGGAGGGGGCCTGCGGAGCAGTCCCATGTGCGTTCGCCGCTCTGCGTGGGGATGGAGACGCGGAGACGGCGTGTGCGCCCTTCGAGAGCGCTGTCGAGCGCGCCGAGGAGTTTGGCGCTGGTGAGGTAGGTGCGCAGGGGTTTGCCGCGGAGCGCGCCGGCGCCGACGCGGAGCACCTGTTCGGCGGGCGCGTTGGACATCGCGACGACGCCCTCGGCGTCGACCACGAGCATGGGCTCGCCCTGGCTCTCGAGCATGGCGCGGAGCATGCGCTGCTCGCGCTCGATCATCGCCTCCTGCCGGGCGATGCGATCGCCGATGCGCGAGAGGGCGCGGTCGAGATCGTGGAACTCGTCGCGGGTGACCGGGAGCCGGGAGAGCCGGTCTTCGCCGAAGCCCAGCGCGATCGCGCGGTAGCGGAGGCGCCTGCCCGGGCTGACGAGGAGCGTCCAGCCGAACCACGACAAGGCGGCGGTGAGTAGCCCGGCGCAGGCGAGGATCATCGCTGTCTTGGCCACCGCGTCCGCGCCGAGCCCGACGAGGATCATCGACAGGATCGCGATGAGCCAAACCCCGACGAGGGCCGGCGCCACCCCTCGGCCGGCGAGGCCGAGCACGAAGCGGGAAGGTCTGTTTCGGCGGGCGGCGCTCATGCGGGTGATGGAAGCGGTCGGTGCGCCCCGGGCCCCGCGGGTGAGAGATCGGAGAGCGCCCGGATTACGAGCGGCCGGGGGACGTCGGCTCGGGCGGGGCGACGACGGCGACCGCACGATACCCGACGCCGCGGACCGTGCGGATCATGTCGGCGCATTCCCCGAGTTTGCGCCGGACGGCGGCGATGTGGACGTCGATCACCCGGTCGGTGACGGAGATGCCCGGGCCCATGGCGTACTCGACGAGTTGGGCGCGGCTGAGCGTGCGGCCGCTGGCTTCGACCAGCGCGCACAGCAGGCGGTACTCGGTGGGGGTGAGTTTGATCTGCTCGCCGGAGACAAACGCCTCGTGGGCGCTGAGGTCGAGGCGGAGGTCGCCGAGGGTGAGGGAGTCGTTGGAGGACTTGCCCGTAGCCCTGCGGAGGATGGCCTCGACACGGGCCAGGAGGACCTTCACGGAGAACGGCTTGGTGATGTAGTCGTCCGCGCCGACGGAGAGCCCGACGATCTGGTCGGCCTCGGCGGCCCGGGCGGTGAGCATCATGATGGGCAGGCGGCTGGTCCGGGGGTTGGCCCGAAGGCGGCGGGCGACCTCGGTTCCGGAGAGGCCGGGCATCATCAGGTCGAGGATGACGAGGTCGGGGAGGTGCTCCGAGGCCATCTGGAGCCCCTGATCGCCGGAATGGGCCCCGAGGACGGTGTAGCCCGCGGCCTCGAGGTTGACCGTGAGCAGTTCGACCAGGTCGCGTTCGTCGTCGACGACGAGAATGGTGGATTTTTCGCTCATTGCCTTGTGCCGCAGTGGTTTAGGTTCGTGAACCCGCTGGGCCTGATGGGCGGGCCGATGCCGGCGGCCGTCCGGGGACGCCGGATGGTAAAGAGAGATCGGGGGCCGGGACAGGGCTTGAGGGCGCAGAAACCGCCCGACGGGGCGGAATTCACGGAACCCACATATTTTCGGGCCGGTGGGAGCAGAAATCCTCGGGCCGCGGAGTTTGCGATAACAAACTTCCTTGGTATAGTGTGCACTCGCAAGCCCCGCTGTTCCGATAGTCGGGGTACAGCGAGTCCGCCCGGACGGAGTCCGGTCGCGGTCCCTGATCTTGAGATGTAAGGAAGTGGCCGCCGCGTCGGCGCGCCGGACTCGGTTGCAGGAAGCACACGGGTCACCTTCAAACCGGACGGACGAAGAAGCGATATCGCGTCCGACAGAGGATCCTCAGAGGAGTAGTCTCGCATGTCTCACACGAAGAGCATTGTGCTGCTCGCCGGCGCCGCGTTCGGGCTGTCGGGCGCCGCGTTCGCCGACCAGAGCGCCTGGTCGAACCAGAACGCCGACGAAGTTCGCGCGCTTGTCGCCGAAATGATGAACGACGCCCAGACCCGTTCGTCGCTGCTGCAGAGCGGCGCGACCGCCGGTCACGACGGCAAGTTCTTCCTCGGCTCCGCCGACGGCAACTTCCGCCTCAACGTTGGCGGCCAGATCCAGTTCCGTTACCTCGCGAACTTCCGCGACGATAACTTCGCCAACGACCCCGCCACCCAGCGTGACGAGTCGGACGACGACAACACCCTCGGCTTCCAGACCCGTCGCACCAAGCTCTGGTTCGAGGGCCACATTTTCGACCCGAACCTCTACTACAAGGTTCAGGGCGCCTTCGAGCGCAACGGCGGCGACTTCATCCTCGAAGACGCGTACGTCGGCTACAAGTTCGAGAACGGCCTCGACCTCCGCTGGGGTCAGTTCAAGTCCCCGTTCCTCCGTGAAGAGCTCGTCTCCTCGAGCCGTCAGCTCACGGTCGACCGCTCGAACGTGAACGAGTTCTTCAACCAGGACCGCTCGCAGGGCGTCCAGGTCGCTTGGGAAGGCGAGCAGTTCCGCGCCGCCGGCATGTTCTCCGACGGCTTCCGCTCGGCCAACACCGACTTCAACGCCGACCCCGCCGACTTCGCCCTCACCGGCCGCGTCGAGTTCCTCGCGATGGGTGACTGGTCGCAGTTCCGCGACTTCACCTCGTGGCGCGGCTCCTCGAACGCCCTCATGATCGGCGGCGCGATTCACTGGGAGTCCGACTCCGAAGAGATCAACAACGTCGTTGACGACTTCTTCGCGTACACCCTCGACGCCTCGTGGGAATCCGACGGCTGGAACCTCTACGGCGCTTTCGTCGGCAGCGAGACCAACAGCGACCTCCCCGGCGGCGACCTCAGCCCCTGGGGCTTCGTCCTCCAGGGCGGCGTCTTCGTCGCTGAGGACTGGGAACTCTTCGCCCGCTACGACTACACCGACGGCGACACCCTCGACGAGTTCTCCGAGATCACCTTCGGCGTGAACTACTACATCCACAAGCATGCCGCCAAGTTCACCGCCGACGTCGTGTGGGCTCTCGACGAGACCGCCACCGCCGCCGGCACCGCCGCTGTCACCAGCACCGGCACCGGCCTCCTGGCCTCGGGCGAGCAGGATCAGTTCGTGATCCGCGCCCAGTTCCAGCTCGTGTTCTGATGAACCCGATCCGGAACGTCTGATCCGTTCGCGGGTCAGCACTCCATGCATGCCAACCGGCCGGTCCCTTGCGGATCGGCCGGTTCTTTTTTTCCCGGTCGCGCACGCCCGCTACGCTTCCCTCCATGAGCGACGCCGCGCCCGTCCAGACCTCGATCCTTCCGATCTCGACCATCGCCGGGCCGGGGTTGCCGCCGCTCGACGCGGGCCAACTCGAGCCGCACGACCTGTCCGCCGCGCTCGCGGGGATCGCCGCCCCAACGGTCCCCACCATGAACCGGCTGGCGGAACTGCGGAACGTCTACTGGCAGAACGTCACGCGCGAGATGCTCGCGGCCTTCGCGATGCTCGTGCGCAAGGACGGGGAGATCGGCGACGGGCGCGTCTCGGTCATGACGACGCAGGGCGAGCGGGTTCCGGTGTCGGACATCGAGCCGCTCTTCCCGTGCAGCGTCGTCGACAACGAGCGCGATCGGCAGTTGTGCATGGCCGTGCAGTGCACGGTGTTCAACATCCGCACGCCGGTGGGGGAGATCGTCACGCTGCCGCTGCACGAGATCACGAGTGTGCGCGTGCTGAGCAACGACCTCCTGAAGCAACTGGAGGCCGCGGCGAGCCGCGTCAGCCCCGGCGACGAGAGCGAGCCCTTCGGGTTCGCGGCGTACACCTCGCTCGCGAAGCAGGAAGCCCAGAACAAGCGCCGCGGCGAGCGCTGAGCGCTCACTCCTCGGACGAGCGGAGTTTCGCCAAGACGCTGAGGTCTTCGAGCGTCGTCGTGTCGCCCGTGGATTCCCTGCCCGCGGCGATGTCGCGGAGCAGGCGGCGCATGATTTTGCCGGAGCGCGTCTTGGGCAGCGCCGCCGTGAAGCGCAGCATATCGGGCTTGGCGATCGCGCCGATCTCGTTCGCGACGTGGGCGACGAGTTCCTTGCGCAGGTCGTCCCCCGCGCGGGGCTGCGCGGCGTCCTTGAGCGTGACGAACGCGGCGATCCCGGCGCCCTTGATCTCGTGGGGTACGCCGACGACGGCGGCCTCGGCGACGGCGGGGTGGCTCACGAGCGCGCTCTCGACCTCCATCGTGCCCAGGCGGTGGCCGCTGACGTTGATGACGTCGTCGACGCGGCCCATGATCCAGAAGCAGCCGTCGTTGTCGCGGCGCGCGCCGTCGCCCGCGAAGTAGAGCGGCTCGCCCCGCGCGTTCTTCACGCGCGACCAGTAGGTGTCGAGGTAACGCTGGCGGTCGTGCAGGACGCCGCGGAGCATCGAGGGCCAGGGCTGACGGATCGCGAGGAGGCCTCCGGTGTTTGCGGGCGCCTCCTCGCCGCGCTCGTCGACGACGGCGGCGTCGACGCCGAGCATCGGGTGCGTGCACGAGCCGGGCTTGGTGGGCGTCGCGCCGGGAAGCGGGGTGATCATGTGCCCGCCGGTCTCGGTCTGCCACCACGTGTCGACGATGGGGCAGCGCTCGGCGCCGATGACGCGGTGGTACCACATCCACGCCTCTGGGTTGATCGGCTCGCCGACGGTTCCCAGGACGCGCAGCGACGAGAGGTCGTGCTTCGCGACGGGCTCGTCGCCCTGCTTCATGAATGCGCGGATCGCGGTGGGCGCGGTGTAGAACTGCGCGACCCTGTGCCGCTCGACGATGCTCCAGAAGCGCGACCAGTCGGGGAAGTTGGGGGCGCCCTCGTACATGAGCGTGGGCACGCGGTTGGGCATCACGCCGTAGACGATGTACGAATGCCCGGTGATCCAGCCGATGTCGGCGGTGCACCAGTAGACCTCGCCGCTGCCGGCGTGGAGATCGAAGGACAGCCGCGCGGTCATGGCGGTGTGGACCATGTACCCGCCGGTGGTGTGCATGATGCCCTTGGGTTTGCCCGTCGTGCCGCTGGTGTAGAGCACGAAGAGCAGGTCCTCGGAATCCATCGACGCGCAGGGGAGATCCTCGCGCGCGCCGTCGACGGCGTCGTCCCACCATTCGTCGCGGCCGTCGGTCCAGTCGATGTCGTTCCCGCAGCGCTTCACGACGACGACGCGCGTCACGGTCGGCGCGCTCGCGCAGGCCTCGTCGACGTTGGCCTTGAGCGGGATGACCTGGCCGCGCCGCCAGCCGCCGTCGGCGGTGACGATGACCGTGCTCTTCGCGTCGTTCACGCGGTCGGCGATGGCGCGGGCGGAGAACCCGCCGAAGATGATCGAGTGCGCGGCGCCGAGTCGCGCGCAGGCGAGCATGGCGATCGCGAGTTCGGGGATCATGGGCATGTAGAGCGTGACGATGTCGCCCTTCTTCACGCCGGCGCGCGCCAGGGCGTCGGGGAATCGGCTGGTCTCGCGCTGCACGTCGCGGTAGGTGAGGCGGCGGATCTCGGGCGTGCCGCCGTTCACCGGCTCGCCTTCCCAGACGATCGCGGTCTCGTCGCCGTGGCCTTCCTCGACGTGGCGGTCGACGCAGTTGAAACAGATGTTGGTGGCGCCGCCGACGAACCATCTGGCGTCGTAGGGACGCATCGGGTCGAAGTCGCGGACCTTGGTGAAGGGCGTGAACCAGCGGTGGCGCCTCGCTTCCTCGGCCCAGAACGCGTCGGGGTCCTTGATCGACCGTTCATGCTGCCCGGCGTACTCGGCCATGGAGCCGATGTGGGCGCGGGCGCGCATCTCGGGCGTGGGCTCGAAGACGCGGTCCTCGTGCAGGTGGGATTCGATGTCGCTGGAGGGGTCGTGCATCGCGGGCCTCGGCGGGTGGTGCACGAAAATCGTACCCGAAGCGTGCGCGCACGAAAACGCCGACGGCGGGCGTCGGCGCGGTGTGGTCAGAACGTGTCGCTGCTCAGCGGCGTCGGCGCGTCGCGGCGAGCGCGCTGAGTGCGAGCACGCCCGCGGCGCCGGGCGCGGGGACAACGATGATGTATTCGAACACGCCTTGCGGCGTTCCGATCTCGATGATGCCGGTCCCGAGGGCGCCGCCGCCGGCCAACGCGTCGCCGTCGAACGAGATGCGCAGGATGCGCACGCCCTGCGAAGCGTCGACCGCCGAGCCGCCGTTTGCGGGGTTGTGGGCCCACGCGCCGCGGAGCACGCCGTTGACGGGTTGCAGGCCGTTGAGGCCGATGCCGAGAAGTTCGTTCGGCGCGGCGCCGCCGGCGTTGTTGCCTCCGAGGGTCACGTAGGTGTCGTAGAGCGAAGCGGCGAAGGCCTGCTGCGCGGCCGTCTCGAAGTCGCTCGCGACGAAGCCGCTGGTGTTGAAGACCGCGGTGTCGAAGTTGATGCCGAGGTGGTCCTCGCCCGGCGCGGAGCCTAGGTTCACGCCGTTGAGCATGAAGTCGCCCTGCAGGTACAGGTCATAGGTGACCCAGTTGTTCGAGTTCCACGCGGCGCCGTTGAGGCCGTCGGCGCCGGGGTTCCCGACCGTGTTGTCGACCTGTACCCACTCGTGAGACGCGCTGAACCCGGCGAAGGCGGCCGCAGAGATCGACAGTGCGCCGAGCGTGGTGAACAAACGGATCATTATGCAATTCCTCCTGACGTTGCGCGCCGGCGTGCCCGCACGCCCGGGCCCGGAAATCCGGCGCTCCGCCGTCCCCAATGTACCACGGCGGACCATCATGCCCAGAGGAAACCACAGAAAAACCGGCGGGGTCGCCGCCGGTCTGGTGGTTGATCGGAGTGTTGGTCGGATCGCTCAGCGTCGGCGGCGGACGGCGACGAGCGCGCCGAGCGCGAGGACCCCCGCGGCGGCTGGCGCGGGCACGACGAGTTGCGCGACGATGGGCACCGAGATGAAGAGGGAGGGCTCGGTGGGGTTGCCGTTGAGCAGCGTGCCGACCTGGATCATGCTGTTCAGGCCGCCGATCTGCGTGGTGTCGCTCGAGACGGTGAGGCGCATGATGAGCATCTCGCCCGACTCGTCGATGGTGTAGGGGAACTCGGGGTTGCCGGGGTTGAGGAACCAGATGCCGCGCATCAGGTTGCTGTCGAGGTCCATCGCGGGCTCGATGACGGACATGGCGCCGGCGCGGGTGTCGCCCATGGCGACGTAGGTGTCGAACTCGGCGGTGGGGTAGTAGGGGAAGCCGGTGGGGTCCATGCCGAAGTAGCCGGGGTTGTGCTCGTCGTGGAAGACGTTGCCGTTGTGGTAGAGGTACTCGGGGTGGAGGGAGGGGTCGGCGTCGTAGCCCATGTTGATGGCGTTGACGCGCGTGCCGGGGTCGCCCGCGAGGAAGAGGTCGAAGGTGATGAAGTTCCCGGCGAGGCCGGTGGGCTGGCCGGTGGCGCTGCTGAAGCGGTTGTCGACCTGACGCCAGAAGGTGGAGAAGTTGCCCTCGGCGGCGGCGTGGGGTGCGGCGGCGATGCCCGCGCAGAGGATGGCTGTGCCGACGACGGTCGGGGGAAGGGATCGCATCGTGTCTGACTCCTGTGCGAATGTCGCCGCTTGGCCCGCGGATCGTCCCGAAGCACCCGGAGCGGCGCGGCTCCCGTTCTATCGGAAGGCGAAGAAAAACGCAAGAGTTTGTTTGACAAACCGGAAAGTGTTTCTTCGGTCGTTCGCCGCACAGACGGGCGTGGCTCATCGGGGGGGACGAGTCGTCCGGGAAAAAACAACCGACGGGCCCTTTCGGACCCGTCGGAGATGATCTGAGATCAGATCGCGTTCGTCAGGCCGGGATTAGCGGCGGCGACGAGCGACAGCCAGGCCGCCGAGGCCCAGGAGGGCAGCAGCGCCGGGGGTGGGGATGGCGGGCACGAAGGCATCGAAGACCTGGCCGGTGATGCCGACTTCGATGGTGCCGGAGCCGATGCCGCCGCGACCGAGCGCATCACCGTCGAAGGAGATGCGGAGGATGCGGACGCCGCCGGAGGCATCCTGAGCGGTGCCGCCGTTCGGGGGGTTCTGGGCCCACGCGCCACGGAGGACGCCGTTGACGGGCATCAGGCCGTTGAGGCCGACGCCGAGCAGCTGGCCGGGGGCGGTGCCGTTGGGGTTGTTGGCGCCGACGTCGACGTAGGTGTCGTACAGCCACGCGGCGAACGCGGTCTGAGCAGCCGTCTCGAAGTCGCTGGC